>JADFJB010000028.1 GCA_022566355.1 candidate division KSB1 bacterium | reverse complement strand
CAGGCGCTAACCAAGTAATGGAACCTGAGAATTTTCCGCATGGTGTCTTATGGTATTGGCAGCGATTCCCGGCTAAGGAAATGGGACTTGAGTGGGGCAGCTTGCGGGATCATGGTCTGGCCGTGCTTTATCCGATAATCGTTCTCGGAACGATTACGCTTATCGTCTTCCTGCTTGGGGCCGTGGACCTCGGTGGTGGCGCTGATTGGGAGAAGGCCGGCCTCAACATGGCGCTCATGAGTTCCGTGGGTGTCATTATGGTCCTTCTTACGGAGGAAAGCTTCGGGGCTGGTTGTGGGCTTCCCTCAAACGGGCAGGTCTAAATGAGTTGCAGGTTCTAATCTGGACCAGCATCGCTTTTTCGCTTTGGCACATTTCCGCCGTCTCGCTCGAAAAGGAGAATCAGACAAACAATAGTAGTATCTATATCTTGACTATTCCACCGGATCGCCACCGCCGCCTTGAGAGCTTGGAAACTTACCATTAACAGGGCGATAAACAGTGCAAAACCGCTGGCAAAAACAAATAACCACAAATCGATATTTGTCGGTTTAGATAAAATTTTGTTATTTGTGATTTGGTTATTATTTCATCCTAGAAATCCTTTCATCATATTCGCAACTATAAGCCCCAAATAACTTCCCACAGCATACCCCAGTAATCCCGCTGCTATTCCAGGCAGGAATCGATCCGTATAGCCCCTGGCGCTTGCCAAAGCCATGGCTGATGCAGGTCCGCCGACATTTGCCTGGGAGGCCACAGCCAAAGTGCCGGCATCGATTCGAAAGAGGCGGCCAACGCCGAAAATGAATATGCCATGAATGGTTACCGTGCCGATGGCAAAGTAAAATACCGCCGGCCCGACACTGATGATGTTTGCAATAACGGATTGAGCGCCATTACTCGCCAGGAACAACAGCAACAGGTAATTGCCCAACATCGCACTGCCCGACAACTTTTTAATGGCAGGTATTTGAGCAGCAAGGAGTGCAATGGTAGTTAACCACAGGACTTGTGGAAAGAATGAAAACCACGAGGCTAACAAGCTTGAACCCCACAGTGCCCCGATTGCGATTGCAGCCAAAGCTGCAAAATGCAGCAGTGGAACGGATCTGCCGCTGCTGTAAAGTGACCGCGCCAGGGTGAACTCCTCCACCTCTTGAGAATCTGGTTTGGTCTGAACTTCTTTATCAGCATTGGCGTTTTTTCTTCCCAGGAAAAGCGGCGCCGATAAACAAGCCACCATCCAGATAGCAGTAACCAGAACATCCGCTGCGATGGCCGCCGAGAACAAATAGCTGCTGGTGCCAAGCGCCTGTCCTACCGCCGCGAAGTTCAAACCGCCGCCGGTATAGGTGCCGGTGAACTGGCCGGTCAATTTCCAGGTTTCCTCGCCGATGGATGAAGCCAATATGGAGCCCATGATCACAGCGCCGATGGCCGTACCTACAGCGCCGATACCAAACGCCTTAAGCATCACCGGACCGGCTTTGCGGATCGAGCTAATATCCACACTGAGTAAGATGAGAACGATACCGGCGCTTACAATGGGTCCGACCAATATCTCATACGCGGTAGAATTACCAGGCAAAATGCCAACATTGGAGAGCACCATGGCAAATAGAATCCCGACCAGCGCCGCTCCAAGCGAACGGAACATCCTGTAACGCTCCTCAAGCCAGATAGCAATAAAAACAACAACTGCAAGAATAAAGATTATTGTGATTGGATCTGATACCATAGTTTTCTCCGCGTTGAGGATTTGGTGTTAGAAATAGGGTTGTTTTAGATAGGTACCAAGGACTAATTTTTAAGATAAAAGTCAAGGGGAAAATAATTTTGATGGGTGGGAAATCTAGTTCTGAGTCAGTGTCAAAAATATTCAACTAAAATCATTGGATTTTTACAATTGCCAATGGGTCTCAAATAAGTCGGTCTTGTGTAAACGAAATAGTTTTGAAATTTTCCTTAGTTTATCATAGTTTCCAAAATGGCACCATTATGGTATAAATTTATGAGGTAATAAAATGCATAACATCACAATAAAAAATGTTCCTGAAGAGTTATATGAAAAAATTAAAATTACCGCCAAGGAAAATCGAAGAAGTATCAACAATGAAATTATAAAACGATTGGGGGATTCCTTAAGTAGTAAAAAAATTGACATCAAAAACTTGTTTTCTACACTTGACAATTTTTATAAAAATACAAATATACCCCCACTTACTGACGCAATAATAAATGAGGCAAAAGAAGAGGGTAGAAAATGATAGTCGTAGATACGAATATAATATCATATCTATTTATTCAAGGCCAAAAAACTGAAATTGTAAAACAAATATTAACCAAGGATTCTGATTGGATTGCTCCAATTTTTGGAGAAGTGAATTTGTAAGCGTTTTATCTTTATATATCCGTAAAAAATACTTAACAGTTCAACAAGAAACATTTCTAATTCAACAAGCCGAAAATATGATGGTAGATTCTGAATATGAAGTTAATTCTGGTAAAATTCTTGAATTAGTCAATCAATCAAAGTGTTCATCTTACGATTGTGAATATATCGCATTAGCTGAAGACATTAATGTTCCATTAGTGACTCGAGATAAAAGAATTATCCGTGAATTTCCAACTAAAGCCACGTCTGTAGAGAAGTTTTTGAAATCTTAGTGAATTCAATCCTGTCTATTGTCAAAAATATCCAAAAAGTATTCATTCATTCCATGATGATCGAAACTTATTTGTTTGTTAGAATGGTTATTGTGCCTATGACAAAATAGAACACCGCAGGTCCAATATTGATAATGTTTGCTATACGGTTTGGGCGCCATTACTCGCAAGAAACAGTAGCAGCAGGTAATTCCCCAACATGGCGCTAATGAGAACGATACCGGCGCTTACAATGTTTTCTCCGCGTCGAGGATTTGGTGTTAGAAATGGGGTTGTTTTAGATAGGTATCGAGGACTAATTTTTAGGTTAAAAGTCAAGGAGAAAATGGCTTTGGTGGGGAAATACGATTATGATTTTATTAAAGATCATGACTTCCTGCCGTCCTCCAACACCCCCAACACGTCCTTCCCAAACCGTCTTGCAACTGGAATGGATCAATCATGCTTTTGCAATAAAAGCCTATATCCATTCGCATTTCCCGTTATCGAGTTTACCTTCCTTAAATTGATAATAAATGAACGATGGCAGCAAACAATGAAAGAAAATGGAATTTGTTGTTCCAATCTCTTTAAACTGGACCGAAGCAGCGTTTCTTTGACCCCGGTATTTTCTCGCCAAAGGTTTTTATTGAAAGAAGAATTTGGAATGTTTGTACTGTTTCTTGGATAAATAACAAGCAAAGGGTAAGAGATGTGGGATAAAAAAAATCTTAAAACCTGGAGATTACCAAAATGTCCTTTCAAATATTAACTATACCCATGCCATTTACGTCTTATGTATATTATTAGCCTTTAACATTCCTATCTGAACATTTGAAAGGACATTGCAATGAAACGCGTTTGCTATTATTTATTGTCTATATTGCTGTTCACAATAACTGGCGCTAATGTTGTTACTGCATATAAATCCAATGGCGGTGAGAAAGTTACCACAAGAGTCTCCCTAATGAAATTCCAAAAGCTTTCACAGCCATCCGAATTGATGCAATTCTCGATGACCAGCATGGCAGAATGCATTGCACCTGGAATTAAATTACGAAATTCGAACTGGGGACCTACAAGTTTTCAGTATTCGTTTCATTTCCATTGCTTATTGCATGACTAGTGTAATTCAAAATTAGATGTTACTGTCCTAAATCAAACTTGCTATACTGAGGTGACCATATTTTAATGTAACTTTTGTAACGTTTCCAGGTCCTTTAAATCCGGTGCAAAGATACTTTAGCCGTTTTACATAACTATATCCATTTTGGTAATACAATAGTATAATAACTAATATTTTTGAAATAAAAATATAGATTATGATAGAAATTATTCTTCTAAAATGATCAACATATCTTTAATTATATCAACCACTTAGTCCGACTATATGAAATTAAAATAACGATAAATATCAATTTGGCATTATTCTTGCCCTGTTAGTTGTTAATTGCGCCTTTTTTGTTAACAGAAAAATTAAAAAGAAAATGTTTGGTTATTAAATAGCAAACTAGGAGGGCGGAAGTTTTTCGCTACTCTACCTAGGAATGAATTGAGTATTGGCTTATTAATCTCGCATATCGATATCAAATAAATATTTGTTATGATAAAAAATAAGTTTTTTATCCTAGATTCATGCAGTCATAATACTTCAGATATGTTGATTTCCATCTTGCAATCCAATTTCGACTGTGAAAATCAATTAGTGAAGCCAAACCAAATACAGGAATTTAACAATAGTAGCAAACCTGATATTTACTTTTGGATTAAAGATGAGAAGGATAATGAAAATTTTACATTAGTTAACACATTTAAATCTATTCCAAGTATAGGTGTAATTTGCACCAAAGATTCGAAAGCAAAAAGAGATTGGTCTTTAATATCAGGAATTGATGATTTTATCTTTACACCTCTTAGAAAAACTGAGATTATTTACCGCGTTATGCGTTTTATTGGTTCAGTGAACAGTGAAGAGAGAGAAGTAGCGAAGAAAAATATTCTACAAAAAGTAGGAATCTCACGGTTAATTGGCCAGGATCCAGTTTTTCTGGACAGAATATCAAAAATCCCCAAAGTTGCAGATTGTGATGTAACCATTTTGCTGGCAGGTGAAACAGGTGTGGGAAAAGAAGTGTGTGCACGAGCGATTCATTATCTCAGTAAAAGGTCTGACAAACCATTTATTCCGGTTAACTGTGGTGCAATTCCCACGAATTTAATAGAAAATGAATTATTTGGCCACAAAAAAGGAGCATTTACCGACGCCCAAAGCAATCAATATGGTCTAATTGCTGAAGCTTCTGGGGGCACATTATTTCTTGATGAAATCGATAGCCTTTCGCTGGATTCCCAGAGTAAAATCCTTCGATTACTTCAGGATAAGATCTATCGACCGCTTGGCCAATCGAAAGATATCAAAGCCAATATCAGGGTGATCGGAGCAACAAATGCAGATCTAAAACAGCAGATTAAAAAAAACTTGTTTCGTGAGGATCTATTTTACCGTTTTACAATTACCTTAAAATTACCAGCATTGCGAGAAAGAGCAAGTGACATCCCCTTATTAGCTAATTCTTTTTTAAAAAAATATCTTAAGGAATTCGACCGGGAACATAAATCACTTTCCCCGTCAGCCTTACAAAAGCTTATGATTTATCATTGGCCTGGAAATATTCGGGAACTCGAGAACATCATTCAACAAGCGATTCTACTCAATCCAGGCTCTGTCATTACACCTCACAATATTCACATCCAAGATCCATCCACAAATATAACTAATGACGAACTATCATTTAGTAAAGCTAAGAGGATGGCGTTAGAACAATTTGAGAAGGATTATTTAACACGTTTGCTTATTTCTTATAACGGAAACGTATCCCGTGCCGCTAATAAAGCGCAGAAAGACCGAGGGGATTTTAGTAAATTAATGAAAAAATTTAACCTTAACCGAAAGGCCTTCCTGAAACATCAATCTTGACTTTTCAAAAATATATTTTCCTTCTACTTTAATACGAATTGACAGATAAAGATAGTGACTGTGGGATTTTCACCCCATTGTTAACCATAAGGATAACAAGAATTTAAACCAGTACTTCAATAAAGCTCTGAGGGGTAATAACCACACTTTCTATAATCAAAAATATTTTGTCAGTCTCATAAGTTATATATTTATAATTACTTACAGAATATTTATTATTTTGGCATGTGAATTGCTAGATTGAAGCCTCAGTTACAAACCCGGATTTTCAAAACAAATATTCGTTTACAATAATTAAGGATAAAAATGCCAAATCACTCAACCCTCGCCTATTCTACTTTGAGTTAACGACTACATGATCCAACCGTATAGGATACATTCGAGGCATAACCGACTAGTGGATAATGAACGAGAAATTTTCTTATTACCAATCCTCTCAAGACACCTCCGTGTCTGAGTCATTTAAATACAAAGAGTTAGAAGAAAGCGATAAAAACTGCGACAATCTATGCCGAAAATAAATTTTCTAGTTTTGAACGACTGCAGTGACCACACTGCCAAACATTTGTGCTCCATTTTAGATTCGAATATTAATTGTGAAATTCAATTCGTTGTGAGTTCTCAATCACATATGGATACATTCAATGAAAAACAATTTGATTTGTTTTTTTACGTCATTGATCGAAATTGTTACAATGAACTCTCCCACGAAAATAATCTTGCAGCTGTACCTGGAATTGTTGTTCTATGTGGCAGCGAAGATCAGACCTTAGCTGAAAACCGTTCAATACCATTTGCAGATGATTTTATCACAACCCCCTTGAGAGAGATTGAGGTGGTTTACCGCATAAAGTGGTTGATAAATAAAGTCAACAGTGAAAAAAAATCATTAGCTAGAAAAAACATCTTACAGAAAGCAGGTCATTCACAGCTCATTGGTCAGGATCCAATTTTTATTGAGAGTATATCAAATATTCCACAAGTATCAGACTGCGATGCAACCATTCTCTTGACAGGTGAAACTGGTGTTGGCAAAGAATTGTGTGCAAGAGCCATTCATTTTCTAAGTAATAGATCAAATCAACCATTCATTTCGGTTAACTGTGGTGCAATTCCCACAAGCCTTATTGAGAATGAGCTATTTGGCCACCGCAAGGGAGCATTTACCAGTGCACACAATAATCAGAATGGGATTGTTGCAGAAGCCGAAGGAGGCACTTTATTTCTGGATGAAATCGATAGTCTACCTCTTGAAGCTCAAAGCAAACTACTTCGATTACTCCAAGACAAAACCTATCGACCACTAGGTCAAACCAAGGACATCAAGGCTAATATTCGGGTTATGGGTGCAACCAATGTAGATTTAAGACAACATACTCAACAGAACAGGTTTCGTGAAGATCTATTCTATCGTTTTACAATTACACTGAAATTACCTGCATTACGTGAAAGGGCAGGTGACATACCGCTATTAGCTAAATGTTTTTTAAAAAAGTATCAAAAAAACATTGGTCGGAGAAATAAAACTCTTTCTTTGGCTGCACTTCAGAAACTTATGATGTATAGTTGGCCCGGGAATATTCGTGAACTTGAAAATATCATACAACAGGCTATTCTTCTTTCTCCAAGTCCGATCATCGCACCTCAGAATATCGAAATTCAAGATTTTCCCTTTTCCATAGAAAAAAAAGAATTGTCATTTGTCGAAGCCAAAAGAATCGCCGTTGAGAAATTTGAGAGGGGTTATGTAACACGCTTGCTTCTTTCTCATCAGTGCAACTTAACGCAAGCAGCTAAAAAAGCTAAAAAAGATCGTGGTGATTTTAGCAGATTAGTAAAAAAACTCAACCTTAATCCAAAATTCAAAGAGCCACAACTTCAATGAAATTTAGCAAAATAAAATTATTCCACTTTTATTTTTCGTTGTTAATTTTAACACAGTCTATGAAAAATAATGAAAAAATAGGATTCATCCATAAAATTCTTGTGGCATTTTACTAATTTTACTGTGGGTTAATTCACATGTCAATTAACAAATTAAAAATAAATGACTTATAGACATTTAATGGATTTAATCGTGGGTATAACACCACACTTGAAAATATTTTATGTCAAATCAACACATCCATTATTCATTAAATATCAAGTAGTTAAACCATATTTTATATTTTGGCATATGAATTGCGAGACCTTAATTTGATCACAAAAATGCAATTTCACCTTGAACTGTCTTGAACTGTGAGGGACTATTAATGAATGATGAGCAAATAGTTGCCTTTTCCATTTTGCATTACCTTGTCAAACAACCTAGAGCCAAAGATACTCTGCAAGGGATTTCAGAGTGGTGGATATTGAAAGAACAGATTTTTCAATCTGTGGAAGGCATTAGTAAAGCCCTTGATCTATTAATATCCAAAGGATTTGTAGTCGTAATAGAATACGAGAATCAGGAAAAATATTATCAGTTAAATGAGGCAAAGTTTCCAGAAATTAAAAAGATACTAGACGAGCTAAAATAGAATTTTCGCAGTGTTTTGAAGTGTTAGCGAATACGAATAACATTGCTTGAACAGTAAATACATATTTCAGCTCTTAAATCTAAGAGGACAAATAGATTTGAGGGTAATTCTAATTTGATGAACTAAAGCTACGCGATTTTGCAAATGGGACTTACGTGGCGGAGCTATTTTTACAGGTTAAAAATGATCACTTTTCTAGTTTAACGAATAGCCCATATCCTAAACTGAAGTAAATTGATATTAAAGATTCTATCGAAAAAACTAGTTTAACATATTTGTCTATTTAAAACTAATCAAAAACTAATGTCCTTAAAATTAATTATTGTTTTTAGAATTATTTCAACCTTCTTATGCTTTAACTCAATTGTATTCATAAGTTGTTCGGTAAGTCCGAGAGTACAAAATCCTCAAACCAGTGCTATTGAAAATCCATTATTAACTGCACCCTTGTATATTGCGGGTACCATACCTGAATACAAATTAGGTTTTGGAGATGTAATTAATATAAAGTTCTTTCGAAATACTCAGTTTGATGAAACAGTAATCATTAGACCCGATGGTAGAATTAGCTTGCCGAAAGTAGGAGAGCTACTTGTTTCGGGTATGACACCTGCCCAAGTAGACAGTATTATTACCAAAACTTACTCAGAGTTCGTTCTTGAGCCGGATGTAACTGTAATTGTTCGTCAGTTTGGCAACTACCAAGTTTATGTTTTGGGAGAAGTCAACTCTCCAGGTAGTTATCCCATTACAAGCGACATGACTGTTTTGCAAGCACTAGCGGTTGCGGGCGGCCCCAAAGATTCTGCAGAATTGAGTAGCGTCATTGTGTTGAGGCGCAGTGACAAGAACATAGTCGAGGATATCAAAATTGATAAAGTTGATTTAAATAAATCTGTTCATGCTAAGAGCCGATCAGATGTAACACAAAACGATATTTTAATTCAGCCCAAGGATATTATTTTCGTACCAAAAACGTTTATTGCTAATATATCCGATTTTATGAGACAAGTATATACGGGATTCCTACCTCCTTTAGATCTTTACCTTAGAGCAATATTATTCTATGATAGAAAATAATATCAAAGATGATAATTAATGAATATAATAATGGAGTTTTTAAGGATAGAACGGCATCATTACTAAACTTTATTACGATAGTTTGCAAGCGTTTTAATATAGTGCTTGTAGTGTTTTTCTCAGTTGTAATTTCAGCAACTTTTGTTAGTTTTATGACAACCCCAATTTTTAAAGCTTCATCAAAAATATTGATTGAAAGGAAAGATAATTCAGACAAAGCGTTTTTTTTTCGTATGAATTTACCTAGAAATTATGAAACCTATGATTGGATAAAATCAGAAATTGAAATCATAAAAAGTTATCCAATAGCTTCCCGTGTGGTCAATGATTTAATACTAGAGAAAATCGACCAAACTAGCTCAATATTAACTAGAAAAGAGATTTTCGAACAAGAAGTAGAAAATTTTCTTGTAAATTTGAAAGTTGAGAATGCAAGGAATAGCAACGTTATAGAAGTCAGTTATAAATCCAAGGATCAATCATTAGTTGCACCAATCGTTGATAAAGTCATTGAAACTTATCAAATCTATCGTTCTGAAATCTATGAGGAGTTTGACACTTATCAATTTTTCGAAGAACAAATGACAATAACAGATAAAACCTTGCGAGAATTGGAGCAAAGTCAAGCTTCTTATAAGCGTCGTGAAGAAATGATTTCTCCCAAAACACAAGTTGATATCCTACTATTAAAATTATCAGATTACGAAAAGAGCATGACAGCTGTCCTTACAAAGCGTATTGGTAAAGAGGCAAAACTCGAGGTGATTAAAGAACAATTGACCATGGATTCAGAAATCAATATTCCATTTACAGAAGTGAGTGAGGGTAACAGCCGGGAACTTTATATTGCTAAACTAAAAGGGGAACTTTTAGATAAAAAAATTCAAAAAGAACAATTATTACAAAGATTCAAACCTACATATGGGGAGATAATTGATTTGGAAAAAATTATTGCTATTACAAAGAAGCACATAAAAAGAGAGGTACTAGATATCATTGAACAAGAAGAAGCATCAATCCAAGCCCTTCAAGCTGAAGAGGAAGCACTACAAAAACTAATTAATAAAATAAACGAGAAAATTAAGCAGTTCGCTCAAAAAGAATACGAACTAACCCAACTAAGTCGCGGGATAGATGAGAACCGTGAAGTCTATTCCATATTATTGAAACAGCGCGAAGAAGCAAGAATTTCTTTAGCTAAAACACAAAAAGGTGTGAAGATCATGGTCATTAACCCTGCAATTGAGCCTAAGAATCCAATCAGCCCGAATAAAAAACTTAATGTAACCTTGGCTAGTTTTTTAGGTTTATTAACTGGAATCGGGATCGCGTTTTTGGTAGAATATTTTAGTAACTCCATTAGTACAGATCAAGAACTTAAAAAATTTACAGGGTTAAAAGTGTTAGGGTCTGTAAAAGAGCATAACGAAGTGGGTAAATTGTAATTAGTTATTTTTTAGTCATGCTATATTTTTCAAAACTACCTTTCAACAATCAAATGTTAAAATCAACTAAAGATATAAACCCATGTACTTAGATTTTTATGGCATAAAGGAGAAACCCTTTACTTTATCGCCAGATCCAAGATATCTGTTTTACAGTCACTGGCACAAGGAGGCACTTTCTCAAATGATTTATGCGATTACTCAGCAACATGGCTATATGGTTTTAACCGGTGATGTGGGAACTGGAAAAACGACCTTGATTAATGCATTGTTACATTGCTTGCCAAAAAACCTATCGATATGCAAAATCAATCATACAATTTTAAGCCCAAAAGCCTTAATTCAAATCATATGCAGAGAGTTTGGAATTGATATTAAGAATAAATCCCAGGTAGAATTGACCTTCGAACTTCATGAATATTTAGAATCGAACCATAGAGCTGGAAAAAAATCTATCCTTATATTAGATGAAGCACAAAATTTAGGTGAAAATGTTCTTGAAGAGATACGATTATTATCAAACTTTGAGGCTGAGCAAGAAAAATTCCTCCAAATAATATTAGTTGGTCAACCAGAATTAGATGTTAAACTAAGCAATATGAAGTTACGCCAATTACTAGAGAGGGTTAGTTTCAAATTTCGACTAGAGCGACTTAATCTTGAAGAAACAAGAAGTTATATCAATCTTCGACTTAAAGTAGCTGGAAGCCAAAATGGATCAGAATTATTTGAAACAGACTCTATTAATAAAATCCACTTCCTTTCAGGAGGTGTTCCACGTTGTATTAATATACTATGTGATCACGCACTTTTGGAGGGTTATCTGACAAACTCTTACATTATTAATTCCCGGATGATTAAAAGTATGGGGTTCGAGGATGCAATTATCTACTGAACAAATGATTAATAGAATACATGACGAAGATAGAGAAGATGTTTTTTCAAAATCAGAAGATGTAGGGTTTGTTTGGTGAGCTTTGTCCATAAAGCCTTAAAAAAGGCACTAGAAGAAGGAAAATTAGATCCTCGACTATTGCCCTGGGAGCAATCTAATTCAAATTGCCATATTTTTCAAAAAGTTTCAAGTAATGGAAATGGTTCATCTTTAAAAAATGCTGAAAGTAATTCAAAAAGAAATTCTCAAAAACTTCCAACCGCAATCAATTCTGAAATAGATAACTTCAGAAAAAACGGCAATAATAAAAGAACCTCTAGTAATCATTTGAACAATATACCATCTGGGATGCTAAATGAAATTAAGCGAATTGTTGAAAACATACTTTCCTCAGCCAAAGATAAAAAACTTCAAGTCATCGGTTTTACCAGTGCAGTTCCAAAAGAAGGGACATCTACTCTGCTAAGCATAATTTCTTTAATGATCTCGGAAGGCCAAAGTAATTATAACAGGACTTTGGGTTTGAAAAATAAATTTAGGAGCACAATTAAGGAACAAAATGATCAAAAAAAACAAGGTACAATAGTAATCGATTCTCAATTCACAAATCCATCTCTCCACAAGATATTTAATGTCTCTTCCGAACTTGGACTTTACGATTTGTTAATGGACGAACCATGTTGGTCCCCTGATGGCAAGCTCTCATTGAATTCTATAGTAAGGAATATTTCAACCTCTAGTTTGAAATTACTAACCGTCGGGCAAAAAGACTGGAAAGCAACAAGTCAAATTAATACCGAGATGTTCAAATCTATTTTGGGAAAAATAAAACACCAATTCGAATTGGTATTTATCGATATTCCCTCTCTACTTACCCATGCTGAAGGGATTACAATTAGCAAACTCTGCGATGGAGTTGTGTTAATAATACAAGCCGAACAGACAGGTTGGCATGATTTAGTAGATGCAAAACAACTCTTAGAAGACGCCAATGTAAATATTTTAGGTGGCGTACTGAATAGAAAGAAGCATCACTTAGGAGATAATTTATCGCAGATTGTGAAGAATTCATTTTCTTAGTGACAATTTGAAGGAACCAGAAACAGGAGTTGATATTACCCAATGATCTAACAAAACTCCAGGGGATCAACTTTATTTGAAATGGGGTGCCGTTTATTACCGAAGTACTTCAGTCCCTTTGATGGCAAATTAACCGTCACATTAATTCATTATTAACTATCAATGTCTAAATTACAACTCAATCCAAAAGTTTTTGAGTTTAAAAGAGTGAATGTTATTACCAGAAATTGGAAATTATTTGCTTTTAGAATTAAGCGAATAATTGATATTTTTTGTGCTATTATTTGTATCATAGTCTTATTTCCTCTTATGGTTTTAATTGCCCTCGGAATCAAAGTTACATCTTCCGGGCCAATGCTATTCACCCAACATCGTTTAGGATATAGAGGAAAAGTATTTACTTTTCTAAAGTTTAGAACTATGGTCCATAATTGTGATGATTTGGTTCATAGAGAGTTTGTAAAAAAGCTAATTAAGGGAGAAACCCAAAGCAGGAATTTTAATAATAGACTGAAACCCTTATACAAATTTGATAATGATTTAAGAGTCACACGGTTTGGTAGATTTCTTAGGGCATGGAGCCTTGATGAATTACCTCAATTATTTCATGTTATTAAAGGCGATATGGGGCTAGTAGGACCAAGACCACCCCTTCCCTATGAAGTTGAGTATTATAATAAATGGCAAATGCAAAGGTTAGAGGTGAAACCAGGTATAACGGGATTATGGCAGGTTAAAGGGCGGAGTAGAACCACATTTGATGAGATGGTAAAATTAGATATTCAGTATGTTAACAATTGGTCCCTATGGCTGGATTTTAAAATTTTGTTGCGAACATTTAAGGCAGTTATTAGTCGAGAGGGCGCTCTTTAAAATAGGAATTAAAAAATCCTGAACCAATTGGGAGGCACATTATGAATATCGCAGTTATTGGTTGCGGATATTGGGGGCCAAATCTAATCCGCAATATTTATTCAATTCCAGGTTGCAAGGTTGATATCTGTTGTGATTTGGAAATAAAAAATCTCACTAGGATGCAACAACTCTTTCCCGGGATTAAAACAACTGTCGATTATAAAGATATTCTATATTCTGAAGCAATCGATTCAATCATCATTGCAACACCGGTGCATACTCACTATAAGTTAGCTAAAGAATTTTTATTAGCTAGTAAACATGTCTTAGTAGAAAAACCTCTGGCGCTATCAAGTGATCATTGTTTAGATTTAATTAGGATTGCTAATGAGATGGATAGAACATTGATGGTAGGGCACACATTTGAATATACCGCAGCTGTAAATAAGATAAAAAGCATATTACAGAATGAAGATCTCGGAGAAATATTATATATAAGTTGTTTAAGACTGAACTTGGGTCTTTTTCAACAGGATATTAACGTTGTCTGGGATTTAGCCCCTCACGACATTTCGATTATTTTGTACCTTTTGGGGAAAACGCCACTTAGAGTTAACGGACAAGGGAAAGCCCATTTTTTTAAGGGAATTGATGATGTAGCAACAGCGACTCTTAATTTTGACAATGGCGAAATCGCTTTTCTTCATCATAGTTGGCTAGATCCTTACAAAGTTAGAAAGATGACGCTAGTGGGGACAAAAAAAATGCTGGTTTATGACGATACACATCCCAATGAAAAAATCAAGATATTCGACAAAGGGATTGACAGTCCTCCACAATATGACACTTATGGCGAGTTTCAATTCGCATATCGTTATGGTGATATTTTTAGCCCTCGAATTGAGGATAAAGAACCTTTAAGAGCCGAATGTGAACACTTTATTGAATGCATTCAGGAAAGAAAAACTCCTATTAGCGATGGATATTCAGGGCTTCGTGTTGTTACTATTATTGAAGCAATTTGCGAGTCAATTCAAAAAAATGGTGTTTCAATTGAAATCCGAAATCGCCATCCAGATATGATCTTTGAGAAAAAGAGGTTTCAAAATAAGAGCTCAGGATAATTAGACAAGCCTAAATATATTAATGACTTAAGAGTTCGAATCTCTTTACAATATAGGGAATGAAATGACTTTCACAACAGGTTATTCGGTTTTTCATATATTATATTACCCAAAGCCATAGTGATCTGTAAAGTAGCTACAATATCATCTAATTTTGTATCAGAGAAATAAAAAATGCGAGAAAAAATTGGCGCTGTGATCACTGGGGGAGATTTTCAGGGACTTGGGATTCTTAGATCATTAGCGAAAAAAGGCATCCCAACTGTTCTGTTGGACAGCGACTATTGTATCGGCAGATTTTCAAGGTTTGGAAAGAGATTCTTTAGATCTCCCAAAACGTCAGACACAGATTCTTATGTTAGTTTTCTCATTAATTTGGCAATAAAGGAAGGAATTAATGGGTGGGTGATTTTTCCAAACAGCGACGAAGCAGTGTTCATTCTGTCCAAATTCAAGGACATTTTGGAAGAGTATTATAGAATTCCCACACCCGGATGGGAAATTATTCAAAATGTTTATGAAAAGAAAAAGACTTATCAAATAGCTAAGAAACATGATATCCCTATACCTGAAACCTACTATCCCCAGAATCACGATGAACTGCTCGAATTGGACCTCCACTTCCCTGTGGTGATTAAGCCCTCCATTAGGGATCACTTTTACAGCAAGGTCAAAACCAAAGCCTTTCGCATAAATGATAGAGAAGAACTTATAAAAACATACCAACAGGTTAGTTCTATCATTGATGCTTCAGAGGTTTTGGTGCAAGAGTTCATCCCGGGGGGGCCCAATGGTCTGTATTCATTTTGCCCATTTTTCAAAGAAGGTGAAGTTGTCGCGAGTGTTATGGCCAGAAGAGCACGTCAGCACCCCATGGATTTCGGACATGCCTCTACATTTGCCGAGCTAGTCGACATACCGGAAATACAAACAATTGCAGAAAAATTTTTGAGTCTCATCGATTACTATGGGATTGCAGAAGTCGAATTTATGCAGGACCCCCAAAATGGAACATACAAGTTGATCGAAGTAAATCCAAGGTTTTGGGGCTGGCATACCCTTGCCATCGCTGCTGGAGTCGATCTCCCCTACTTGCTTTATCAGAATATGATTGGAGAAGAATTAGATATTCACCCCACTTCCAACCACATGAAGTGGGTACGGTTAACCACCGATATTCCGACGGTTTTTCTCGAGATCCTCAAAGGAAGAATGAAAATAGGTGATTACCTGAGATCAATGAAAGGGAAAAAGGAATTTGCAGTATTTTCGTTTGATGACCCTCTTCCCTTTTTTGCCGAACTTGCGATGCTTCCATACCTATGGATGAAGAGGGAATTTTAGAAATGACTTGGATGATTTTCGCTTCCAGTTCAGTATTTAGCTTTCTCATTCTTGTGACCTTGGGGAAAAAATGGGAGCTTGATAAGAAGTTCATCTTACCTGCCGCCTTGGTCATTGGAATATTTAGCGGTGCCATTGTTAATGGGATATCGAAATTCTATAGTCTCAGTTTTTTCCAATTACCAGTCATGGAAATTATCTTGATAACCACAACTGCAATTCTACTTCTTCTCTGGAGATTTTATAGAGATCCGGATAGAATACCTCCTAAAATTGACAACGCGATTTTATCTCCTGCCGATGGAGAGATTCTTTATATCAAAAAAATAGAAGAGGGAGAAATCCCTTTTTCAGATAAAAACGGAAAAAAATTCTCCTTGAGAGATTTTGTTCAAGCGGACGTCCTTCCAAACGGTGGGTATCTTATCGGTATTGCGATGAACTATTTGGACGTTCATGTGAATCGTGCTCCCATAGGGGGCAAGATTGTCCTTCTGAAACGCATTAAAGGTTTGTTCATTTCATTAAAGAAAAAAGAAGCTGCTTTTCAAAATGAGAGAGTATTTACGGTAATTGATAACGGAGACTTCAAAGTAGGGATCATTCAGATTGCCTCTCGATTGGTTCGAAAGATCGTCCCATATATTAAGGAAGGGGAGCAGATTCAGAGAGGGAAAAGGATTGGTGTGATTCGATTTGGGTCTCAGGTTGATTTAATTATACCAAATTTGCTATCGATTCGAATTGAAGTCTTATCCAATACAAAAGTCGTGGCAGGCTTATCTGTTATCGCAACTTTTGATAGGACCCTGGGGGAAGATAATAAATTAACGAGGACCAAATCGTGACGGAAAATAAGTGGGAATCGTTTGCCAAAGCTAATCCGTATTGGTACTTGTTGGCGCCCTTTAATGGCACCATCGATGAATTTTGGGAGACCGGAATAAGGCAGGCAAAAGAGATATTTTTTGAAGTAAAAGATTTCTTGCATAACCATAATACTGTTATTGAGATCGGATGCGGAGCCGGAAGGTGTCTAATTCCAATGGGTTCTTATTTTAATGAATGTATAGGAGTAGATATCTCCAAAAAAATGTTGGAGTTATTAGAGAAAAATGCTGAAAAAAATGGAGTTAGAAACGGAGTGAAATGTTTCCTACCCACCGCCCCTTGGTATGAACACAAAGCCGATTTCATATTTTCCGTAAAAACACTCCCGTGTATTGAGGATTTTGACGTTATCGAAGATTATATTTGCAAAATTCATGAAAGTCTTTATGATGACGGATTAGTGTATTTACAATTTGACACGAGACCTAAAACATTGATGTATTTAGTCAAAAATAATCTTCCTGATTTTGCATTACCAAAATATTGGCAAAGGGGGATCAGAAGGATTAGAAGGGACCGAGCGCTCATAAACCAACTATTTGAAAAGTATGGATTTTCTACAATTAAGGAAGAAAATAAGAATACTTGGAAACACATATTTTTGCTTACTAAGAAACCGATCAAGCAGGCTGCAATTATATAGAGCATTCCAGAGTTTATGGTATCACTTTAAAGCACTGCGGCCGGGGTAGTCCTTGTTGCGATGCTTTGTCTTTTTCTCAAAGACACTCCCTGGCTAAATCACAAACCCCATCCTTAAAAGTATAACAAAACTCCAAAGATCTGTTGGCGCCTTTGAATTAGTGCCAATGTCATCGTCATTTGTGATCTCCTAATCTTAGGAACGATAATATGAAATTTAAGTCGATTGGGAAGTCCCAAATCTGTAATCAACCCGAAGTTAATTCACAGCTTAAATAACAAAAAAAAAGAAGACGGACTACGTATTGATCACAACACAAATATTTTATGCCATTAAGCCAATCATTCCAAGACGGTTACAAATCCTATTGCGGAGAAAGAGAATTCTTCGAAAACGAGCATTATACAAAGATATTTGGCCAATAGATGAAAGTGCTAACAAGCCCCCCCAAGGCTGGGCCGGCTGGCCAAACCAAAAGAAATTCGCCCTGGTTTTGACGCATGACGTGGAATCAGCGCAAGGTCATGACAAATGCATGCCTTTGATGAGGCTAGAGGCACAAATGGGATTTAGATCCTCTTTTAATTTTGTCCCTGAACGATATCATGTTTCGTCTGAACTACGTGATCACATAACCAGCAATGGATTTGAAGTAGGTGTACATGGATTGAAACATGATGGTAAACTTTATGATTCTGTAGAAATTTTTCGAGAGCGAGCATCTCGAATTAATCGATATCTAAAAGAGTGGCAAGCGATAGGCTTTCGTTCTCCATCCATGCATCACAATCTCGATTGGATTCATAATCTGAAAATTAAATATGACTCATCTACTTTTGATACGGACCCCTTTGAACCCCAGTCTGATGGTGTGAATACGATTTTTCCATTTTGGGTGGCAAGAAATGGAACAAAAAACGGTTATGTCGAGCTCCCCTACACCTTAGCTCAGGATCACGCATTGTTAATAATTATGAAAGAACAGAACATCGATATTTGGAAGAAAAAATTAGATTGGATTGCTGAGAATGGCGGCATGGCACTTTTGAACACACATCCTGATTATATGAACTTTGCCGGAGAAAAGCTGGGACTGGAAGAATTTCCAGTGCAATACTATACGGATTTGCTCAGATACGTTAAAACCAAATATGAAGGTCAGCATTGGAATGCATTGCCCAAGGAAGTTGCTCAATTCTATTCGAGAATTAAAGAAAAAGACTTCCTAAGAACAACAAGCCATTAAGGAGAATAAATGATGAAAATCAACGTCTTTGGTCTGGGGTATGTAGGTTGCGTATCCGCCGCTTGCCTGGCACGCAATGGCAATTACGTTGCGGGCATCGATGTTGACGAATTAAAAGTAAACATGATCAATAATGGCAGGAGTCCGATTGTAGAGCCAGAGCTGCAAGAAACAATTAAAAAGGCAGTCGCTTCAAACAGGCTCAGTGCAACTGTGAATAGTATTGGTCTTGCTGATATTTCTATAGTTTGCGTAGGCACGCCGAGTAACGAAAATGGCAGTTTGCAGTTGGATAATATTAAAAAAGTAGCGAAGCAAATCGGTGATTACCTGCGCGAAATAGACACCTATCATGTTGTAAATATCCGCAGTACGGTTCTCCCGGGGACAATAGATGAAACTGTGATTCCGATCCTTGAAAAGGAATCCAGGAAAAAGGCGGGCGTAGACTTTGGGGTATGCATGAACCCTGAATTTATGCGGGAGGGCACATCCATTTATGATTATCATAATCCACCGTTTACGCTCATCGGCGAACTGGATAAGAAGAGTGGAAACGTTATTGCAGGAATATTCGAAAATTTGAATGCTCCTATCATAAGGACGAGCATCAAAGTTGCGGAAATGATCAAGTATACTAGTAACACTTTTCACGCATTAAAGGTCTCCTTTGCCAATGAAATTGGCAACATATGCAAGAATCTTGACATAGACAGCCACGAGGTAATGGACATCTTTTGTCAGGATACAAAACTTAATCTTTCGTCGTATTACCTAAAGCCGGGATACGCTTTTGGAGGCTCTTGTTTGCCCAAAGATTTAAGAGCACTACTTTATAAAGCAAAAGAACTTGATCTAGACCTTCCGGTAATGAGATCGATTTTGAGGAGCAACGATAATCAGATAGAATTAGCCTATAAATTGGTTAAGAAAACCGGAATGAAAAAAGTAGGGGTGTTGGGACTTAGTTTTAAACCAGGGACTGACGATCTGCGGGAAAGCCCTATGGTTGAACTAATTGAGAGACTGCTTGGCAAGGGATATGAAATTAGCATTCATGACAAAGAAGTATCCTTAGCGAGAATTGTTGGATCCAACAAGAAATATATAGAGCAAGCAATTCCTCATATCTCCTCATTAATGAAAAAATCGGTGCAAGAGGTTATTAATAATTCAAAAGTTATCGTTGTGGGTAATAAGAGCAAAGAATATGAAGAGACTGTTGCCGGAATAAACAGCAACACAAAGATAATAGATCTAATTAGAATTTTTACAACTTTAGAAGAATTAAATGGCTGCTATGAAGGAATATGTTGGTAAAATCTTAATGCTTGTGGAAGATTACTACCCGGCAGATGTAAGAGTAAGAAATGAAGCGGTTACTCTAACAAAAGCGGGTTATAAGATTACCATAATTTCGCTGCGTAAGAAAGGGCAGCCAGCAAAGGAGAAAATAAATGAGGTTGGCGTCTACAGAATCCCCAAATTAGAATTATTCCAGAAAAGCAGTAAAAAACGAGATTCCAGTATCCTAAAACTATATCAAACTGCAAAATCAGTTGTGGGTTACCTAATCGAATATTTTTACTTTACAACTGCTTGCCTCATATTGAGTCTTTATATTGCTATAAAAGAATCGTTCGATGTTGTTCACATTCATAATCCTCCCGATACCCTTTTTCTGGTAGGGGCTTTTTTTAAGCTTTTTAGAAAGAAGTTCGTCTTTGATCATCACGATTTGTCTCCGGAATTGTATTTGTCAAGATTTGGAGTAGATGACGGTTTTATCCATCGTGGTCTTCTTAGAGTTGAAAAACTGTGCTTACGGTCCGCAAACATGGTGATCGCGACGAATGAATCTTACAAAAATATTGCGATGCAAAGAGGTGACAAAAAGCCGGAGGATGTATTTATAGTGAGGAACGGTCCTGATTTGGATAGGATAAAATTGCATCCGCCGGATGGAGAGCTAAAAAAGTTGAACAAGAAAATCCTTGGTTATGTAGGAGAGATTAACCCGCAAGACGGAGTTGACTATCTGCTTAGGGCAATAAGATGTTTGGTTTACGAGATTGGCAGGAGTGATTTTTACTGTGTTATCATTGGATCTGGCGATTCGCTTCCGGATGCAAAAGCATTAGCACATGAACTGGAGATTGATGATTATGTCTGGTTTACAGGTTTTATTCCCGATCGCGATATGTTTCGTTATTTATCCACGGCCGACATATGCGTTGACCCTGACCCCTCCAGCCCGCTTAATGATGTATCGACCTGGATAAAGATCATGGAATATATGGCTTTGGGCAAACCAATTGTCAGTTTCGATTTACCGGAAACACGCGTTACGGCACAAAAGGCAGCAATCTATGTAACTCCAAACAGTGAGTTAGAATTTGCAGAAGCCATTGTTAGATTGATGGATAATCCTGAAGAGAGAACAGAATTGGGAGCTTTTGGGCGACGAAGAATTGTGAATGAGCTAGCATGGCAGCATGTTTCAGAGAATCTAATCTCGGCTTATGAGTGGCTCCTTGATCATTCAAATAATAAAAAACAAGGCTCCCCGGTCTTAAATTGAAGGGAAATATTCATGAGTGAATTAAAAATAATTTCTAATGGCATTTATAACTTAGAGCAATGGATTATGAAAAATGCTTGGAAGGCTTATGACCCCTTTGATGGCTTGAATGCTAGAATGTTGGGCACACTTACATTTGACAACCATTATTTAAGAATCATACTGCAACAATCGGTTAGAAGATTTCCTATCAACATGCGGCCTCTTCTCGGAATTAAGATGGAAACCAGTAGTAAAGGTATGGGATTTTGCTCTTTGGGCTATCTAAAGTTATATCAGGCCACAGAAAATGTAGAATACCTTAAAAAAATGAAATTTTGTTTGGATTGGCTAAGCAATAATTATAGTAAAGGCTATTCAGGCTATGCCTGGGGCAATCATTTTAGTTATGAATCAAGAGGGGGAAGAATACCATGCAATGTTCCTTCTATTGTTTGGACATCTCTTATTGCAAATGTCTTTCTGGATGCATACGAACAGCTTGGTGAGCCAGCCTATTTTGAAATTGCGAAAAGCTCTTGTGATTTTATAGTAAATGATATCGGCCGCTACAATGATTCTAACGACACGCTGTGCCTAATGTATACCCCTTCAGACAAAGATAATCCGACATTTGAGGAGAGTATTCACAATGCCAATGCGTTAGGCGCATTGTTATTAGGTAGATTATATCGCTATACTAAAAAGGAAAGTCTTTTTTCTATTGCGAAAAAAGCCATCGATTACACTGTAAAATATCAACTGGCGAGTGGCGGGTGGTATTACGGCGAGCCTCAAAAATACACGTGGGTTGACAGTTTCCATACCGGCTATGTGTTAGAATCAATTTATGGCTACATAAAAGCAACCGGAGACAAAACAAACGAAGAAAATTTAATAAGAGGCTTCAAATATTATAAAGAAACATTTTTCAAGAAAGAAGGAACGCCAAGATACTATGACTACAAAACCTATCCCATCGATATTCAATGTGCATCCCAAGGAATTCAGACCCTAGTGAATCTATGTGAGTACGATCAATCCGCTTTAGAACTTGCGAAAAAAGTTGCGCTTTGGACCATAAAACACATGCAGGATTCCAAAGGATTTTTCTACTTTCGTAAATATCCTTTAATAACTAACAAAACCCCAATGTTTCATTGGGGACAGGCTACTATGCTTGCTGCTTTAGCTGGTCTCTTCAAAGAATGTAAAGGATTAGAATCCGAACCTTTCGCAACAGACAATCTACTTGTAGATTGTGAAGAGACCCAATAAATGATGATTATTTAACTCGAGTGCAAGAATTAGAAAGTAATCCTCAATAGCCCCGGATTAACACCCAAATTTACTCGCCTAAATGAACATATTAACGAGAAATATTACTATGCCAAAGGAGATTCTCTATGTTCTCTTCGGCATAACTATAGGCGTGATGTCAGTAAAGTCTCCGTATTTGGCCTGGTTAATACCGCTTGGTTTACTAACCATATTACTTTTATCAAAAAGCCCTTTACATGCTCTTTTTGTTTTCGTCATTTTCATACCTTTTTCCTCAACCGAATTATTCAATACATATATCATAGATCTGCCCGGTGCCAGGCTGATCAACATCCTCGGCTTTTTGGTTCTGGCCGGAGGCATTTGGCATTACAAAGATTCTGTAAAGTTATCGAATTATGCATTCTTTTTCATCACAGCCATATTCTTCATTTTCACGATAGCGGTCTTTCGTTCTTTGTCACATTTAGACCAGTTGATTGAACTTGCGGATGATATACGTTCCACCAGTGGCTACCTATTGTCCCATTTTGTGAAACCGCTGCTTTTTTTTATACCGCTCATTGTCATTATTAAATTTTGTAAGGAAACAAAACATTTGGAGTTCGTAACGAATGTGTTGACTCTCTCTTTGATTACTCTTTCTCTCTACTTGCTATTCTTATTTTTATTCAAAGCACCGGACAAGAACGAATTGGCCAGAGATTATATGACCTCTATTCTCAAGCTCCATGGGAATGATATTGCGAATTTCTTTATTATTGCGTTTCCGGTTCTTCTTGCCAAATACTTTACCAAAAAGAACCTGATAAGCATGCTAAGTATCGTATTGGCGATCGCAGCGATAGGCATCCTTTACTCGAGAACGGCCTATCTCACATTGCTTCTGTCGTTCATATTGTACCTTTTCCTTTCAAAAAGGGCCAAATTTCTTCCGATTCTTTTGGTCGGTGTGATTGTTCTTTCTTTTACTGTTTTCACCAGCGTAAAGGAAAGAGCAACTCACGGTTTTGAATCGAAAGAATATGATGATATTTTTGCAGGAAGAATCGAGGGAATTTGGAAGCCATTATTCGATGAATACAGTCAAAGTGCTAAGAAATTTCTAATCGGGAATGGAAGATATGCCATCAAAGTTTCCGATTCTGCGAACAATGGATCCTTGATTAGCGCTGCCGGTCATCCGCATAACATGTATATCGAGCAAATCTTAGATGCCGGGATACTCGGGCTAATCGTATTTGTATTATTTTATTTTGTGTTGCTCACGAGGGCTTTCAGGAATTTAAGCAAACCAATCTTGCCTAGGCTGCGGGAATATCAGTACGCTGTCATCGTATCCTTAATCTCGTTTTTAATATCAGGATTAACCGGCAGATCGTTTTTTCCAGATGCTGAAAACAGCTTTATTTGGATTGTCGTGGGTATTGCCATTGTCATAAACAGATTAATTGAAGATTCGGGAAAGTTGGTTGAGGAAGCAACTTAAAATCTGCTTTGTTTCACAAAATATTTATCCATTGCTTAACAAAAGCAGCAATATGGACTTCATAGGCGGCGCCGAGCTTCAACAGGCATTTATCGGTCATGAATTAGCAAAGAGAGGTCATCGGATTTGTTATATCACTTTGAATCACGGGCAAGGTGACATTGAAGAGATCGAAAGTTTTAAAGTGATTTCTACTTTTAAGCCAAACGAAGGATTGCCAATTCTGCGGTTTTTTTATCCGCGGCTTTATAAAATTTGGAAAGCGCTATGCAAATCGGATGCGGATATCTATTACGTTCGCTGTGCCTGTTTCATCTTAGCGCCGGTTGTTTTTTATGCGTACTTAAATAACAAAAAAGTCGTTTATTGCGGAGCATATGATACAGATTTCGAGCCGGAAAAAATTGCATTGCCCTATAAACGTGATAAACTAATGTACTTTTGGGGGCTCAAAAGGTGTGACGCGATTATAGTTCAGAACAAAGTTCAACAAAAAACACTGCAAAAATACTTCAACCTGCAAGGCCAGATCGTACACAACGGTTTCTCAAAAGTGAAAAAAACCTCACCAGCAAACAAACACATCTTGTGGGTGGCAACAATTTTACCACGGAAAAATCCAAATCTGTTCATTAATCTTGCGAAGAGGTTTCCAAAAGAAAAGTTCGTTATGGTTGGGGGTAATTTTGACCAGGAACAACAATTTAAACAAGATATCACGAAGCAAGCTGAAAAAGTCCCGAACCTTGAATTCAAAGGATACTTGCCATTTGAAAAGGTCATAAAAGAGTTCATCAAGGCTAAACTTTTCATCAGCACTTCCAACTATGAAGGGTTCCCCAACACCTTTCTGCAAGCCTGGTCCAATGGAATCCCGGTGATTTCATTTGTCGACCCGGACGATTTAATAAAAGAAAATGGCTTAGGCATGAGGGTGCAACATATGGATGAGATGACGGAAAAAGTAAATGAATTTCTCGAAAACAATCTACGCTTTTCTCCGAAAGTCATTAAAAATTTCTTTAAGAAGAATTTAACCATCGAAAGGACAGTTGACAAGCACGAAGAAATATTTCATCGATTGGTCGTGTAATCGGGCAACTCAAAGCTGATGAAGGTACTACACATCATAGATAGCCTAAAATTGGGCGGCAAAGAAAGACGTTTTGTCGAACTTTTTCGGGGATTTGAAAAGCACAATGGCCATATCACTAGAAATGTCGTGATTCTGTCAGACGATATTTATTTTACGGACATTTACAAGTTCAATTCTAAGATTCACTTCCTGCGGAGAACCACTAAACACGATCCGACAATTTTTAGAAAATTATACCGGCTATGTAAAATCTTGCAACCAGAAATCATTCATAGTTGGGAATCGATGTGCTCTTTTTATGCTGCCCCGATTGCAAAAATACTCGGTATCCCGTTTATAAATGGCATGATTACGATCGCGCCCGAGCAGATTAAACCGTTAAGCCAAACCTGGCTTCGCGCAAAGTTCACTTTCCCACTCTCAAAAATAATTCTTTCAAATTCAGAAGAAGGCCTCAAATCTTTTAATGTCCCGAAGTTGAAAGGCTATTTTATCCCCAATGGGTTTGACTTTTTAAGGCTAAACACTCTTGAAAACAAAGAGGTCATCAGAAATAAATTTAATATTAAAACTACACATGTAGTTGGTATGGTGGCGGTTTTTTCAAATAGAAAGGATTATGCAAGCTATTTGAAAGCCGCAATGAAGATACTGAGAAAGAGAGCCGATGTGACATTTCTTGCAGTTGGAGGCGGAAGCAATCTCGATAAATATAAAGCAATAGTAAAATCGGAACATAAAGATAAAATCAAATTTCTGGGCAATCAAAAAAAAGTGGAGTCCATCATTAATGTATTCGATATAGGTGTTCTGCTAACCAACCCAGGTGTTTATGGAGAAGGCATCTCAAACTCTATTTTGGAATATATGGCGCTGGCAAAACCTGTCATCGCAACAAACGGAGGCGGTACAAATGAAATTGTTATCGACGGCACAACTGGATTTTTGGTCCGACCTTATGAAATCGAGATGTTGAGTGAGAGAGTTGAATACCTTCTCAATAATAGAGATGTCGCCTCTTCAATGGGGCAGGCCGGCAAAGGACGAGTTATCAATGACTTTAGTTTAGACCGCATGACCAACAATTACCTCGAATTATATAAGAAATGTGTAAACAGCACCCAATAAGACGCGGTCAATTGAAATTAACCTACACAAAACTAGGATCTTTACACTGAATGCTGCAAGATGCATCAATTGAATCTAAAGTAGTTCCCCAAAGCAGCCGGCCCACCTCTGATAAAAATATTGTCATAGCTGCCAAAGGTGGAGCGATTCTATTTTTGGGAGAGTTGTTTACTTATATCACCGGGTTTCTATTAAGTGTAATTATAGCCCGCTTTCTTGGGGCAGAGCAGTTTGGATTGTACCGTCTGTCTTTAACGGTAACTTCTATTGCCGCTGCCGCCTGTCTTATGGGATTAGATGGAGGACTGGCGCGTTTCATCCCAATTGCAGTCAAGCAACGTAGCGAGAATCGGATATGGGGCCTTATTCAAGTAGGGGTAGGCATCCCTTTCCTCATAAGTTTGATATTAACTTCCATTCTCATCTTGATGGCTGAACCAATATCTATTGAAGTCTTCAAAAAACCCTCACTCATCCCTGTATTTCGCATGCTTTGTTTCATAATCCCTCTAACTGTCTTGGCAGATGGGTTGTCCTCGGTAACGCGGGGGTTTAAAAAGGTACAATATGACGTCTATTCACGGAGTATAGCGTTTCAAGTTACAAAGCTATTATTAACAATTTCACTACTTTCAGTAGGCATGGATGTATTGGGGGTGGCAATTTCTCATAATGTTGCTATTACAATCGCTACGCTTATGATGCTTTTTTTTGTTAACCGAATCTTCTCTCTAAAGAGGCCAGTGAAAAATGCTCAGCGAAATATTCGCGAAATATTCCATTTTTCGCTTCCGCTCTATTTCGGACGCTTGTTATACCAATTTAGTAGACAATTAGAAATGTTAGTATTGGGTATACTTGCAGTGTTCTCTGATGTTGGTATTTATGCGGCAATTTTGAGGCTGAGCAATATTGGAATCATGGGTCTGAACGCACTGCAAAAAATATCAGAACCATTGATTTCAGAATTGCATAGTCAAGGCAAGGAGGATGAACTAAGGCGGCTGTATCAAACCACTACAAAGTGGTCGTTAACGTTCAATTTGCCCATTTTTCTTACTGTATTGTTTTTTGCAGATAACTTGCTGTCCATCTTTGGAGAAAATTTTACCGGTGGCGCAACAGGATTTATAATACTCTCTTCAGGCCTTTTATTTAGAGCAAGTACAGGATTTTGTGGGACAGTCGTTAATATGACAGGTCATACAAGATTAGGGCTTTTTAACTCCATCGTTTACGTTGCAGCTGCTATCATATTGGATTTTGTTTTGATTTCTCGCTGGCAGCTTATTGGGGCAGCTATGGCAGGCACTCTAACTATGATAATTGTCAATACACTAGCCACAACTGAGGTGTTTTTTTTAAATGGAGGGCTACTGCCTTTTAACAGGAGTTTCTTAAAACCGATCACAGCGGCCTTTTTGTCAGCAGGATTAATCTTTATACTGACCCAGAGTTTCTCAGTCGATTCGCCCTTGCTGCAATTGGCTATCTTTACACCAATTCTCTGGTTTGTTTATGGAGCAATTGTCTACCTACTCAAGCTCTCCAAAGAAGATCGATTAATTCTAAGCGAACTTTTCAGTAGAATCAAAAAATCTGAGAACAGTGAACCAACTCCTAAATTATGATAAGCTGCTTAACATCGGTAAAAAACCTGTTCAGAGAATTAGATGAGCAAGAAATCCACTACTGCATTTGGAAAGGTAATACCCATTTGCAACAGGCTGCCCAAGGCCATTCCGATTTGGACTTACTTGTTGACCATAGAAAGTATGAACGGTTTAAAGGAATTTTGGAGAAACATGACTGCAAACTTATGCTCTCCCCTCCTGCCAAAAAAATACCGGACGTAGAAGATTATCTTGGCTGCGATGAAAAGACCGGAAAATGCTTTCACTTACATGTCTACTACAAGATCATCTTGGGCGACAATCCCTTTAACACTTACCGACTACCTTTGGAGCAGAATTTCCTGGATTCCTCGAAAAGTGAGAATGGATTCAAGGTGGCCTCACCTGAATTGGCTGTGCTGGCAAGGGTTGTGATAACGCTCTTGAGATATCGAAATCGGGATGTTATAAAAGATATTCTAGCTATCCTAACACCCGGAATTCCTCCTAAAACGGTACAAACGTTTCATGACCTTACAAAGCAAACTACTATTGAGCGAATTTCAAGCACTCTAAAATCGGACGTGAAATTTATTTCTCCAGAAATCGTGATTAGATTCCTTGAGGTTGTTACCAAAACACCTCATTCCGGCTACAAGATTTACCAAATTCGAAGAGCACTACGAAAACAATTGGCAGCCTACCGAACATACAACCGCTGGCAGTCCGCTTTGCGTTCTGTAAATATCGGAAACTCATCGCCTGAGAAAAAGAAACTGGCATCAAGGGGACTGGTTGTGGCTTTAATCGGAGCGGATGGCGCCGGCAAGTCCTCCATGCTTACTAATTTGAGCAAATGGTTATCCTGGAAATTAAAAGTGCAACTCTGTTACATGGGCTTGGGCAAACGGTTGTCATTCGGGAGCCGAATGACCCAATCTTGTGCAAGGTTTTTTTCGAGACTGAATAATGTGAGTGTAGCCGTCGTTGGAAACAAAAAATGGTTATCAAACAAATTAAAAACAATTTACAACTTTACTTATGATCTTCACTATGTATCTGTCGCGTGGACTCGATATTTTCGTTATCTGGCCAGCAGGAAAGAAGCGGAACGGGGATCTATCGTCTTGTGCGACCGATATCCTTTGTCCGGGATCCATCAAGTGATGATGAACTCAACACGTGCACCAATGGATGGGCCGCAAATCAAATGGAAATATCAAGACGGGAAGATGAATTGGATGACATCCCATCTATCTAAATTAGAGCTGAAGCTTTATAACAAGATCTACCCGCCGGATTGTGTTTTGTTACTGCAAGTTGCACCAAACGTTGCTTTAAAGAGAAAGCCAGATCATACACCCCAGGAAATCGAACCCAAAATTCAGGCTATTGAAAATATGAGCAGGAATGGCCTGAAAATTATCGATATTGATGCGAACCAGCCATTTGATCAGGCGTTGTTATATGCCAAAGAGGAATTGTGGAAAATAATGTGAGAATCTTCTCGACTCGGCGATTCACCTCTACAGGGTTTGTTATATGATTATTGAGTTTGTCGGTCCTCCCGGGGCAGGTAAAAGTGAGTTAGTGTCAATTACCAACATGATTCTGTCGGACCTCGATCTATACGCTGTGTCTCCTTACAGAGCACGGATTCTCTGTTTAAAAAGAGTGCCGCTTGGGAGGTTAATAGAAATCATCACTCCACAAAAATGGCAAGAAAGAGTTCTCAGTGCGGTTTCCCGTCGTCTGCTGATGTTACATCGGTTATATTTTGCACTTCTCAATCAAGCCTTGGTTCGACATGCAGTCTGTCTATTATTCACCAGCAAACTCTCCTTCAAAGAAAAGCGTACAATTCTTGGGTATTTTTTGATGGACTGTAGCTTCTATCAATTTTTTAAAGACCGCTTAAGGCCGGATGAAGCACTTATCTTATCCGAGGGATTGGTTCATCGCATCACTAGTTTATATACATCGGCACAGGAAGAACCCCAACCCCATGAAATTCTTAAGTATATAAAACTCCTGCCTCAAGCAGATCTGTTAATTTGTGTAAACACGGCAATAGACATCTGCGTTAACAGGGTGATTTCCAGAGGAAAATACAGACGCTATCTCGACGAAGAGCTTATACCATACATGAGGAATTGCGCCAAGACTATAGAGATTGTCCTACAGGGTATTAAGGAACAAGGTTGGTCTTGTGCTGTGGTAAATAACAATGGCAAGCTGGATGAAAGTGCCGTCGTTTTACACGATATTTTGACAAAGAGATTCTCTCGAGAAGTTGAAAAGAAGCGCTCGTTGGATTTTACTGTTTAGTCGTGGAACTCTTAGTTATGTTGAATCAAAGTCAAGCAGTAAAAAACAGATTTGATCATGAAAGCCAGGAGTGGTTTGACAATTATAACAATGAGCCTAAAAGCATTTTTCAGTTTGATTTACAACTTAGGAAAGAATTGGTTCTTGAAACAGTCCTTGATTTAGCCCAAGAGAATGAATTCTCAAGAGTGGTTGAAATAGGTTGCGGAAGTTGCAACGTGATCGGAGAAATTCCTTTAAAGGGCTCTCAAAAAGTGGGGGTTGATCTTTCAAATAAAATGCTTGAAACAGGAAAAAAAAATTACAGTGGAATCGCCTTGATTAATGGAGATACAAATTTTCTTCCATTCAAAGATGATCAGTTTGATATGGTATTGTGTTTAGGCGTCATTCAATATATCAACTCATACGCAGACGCGATAACTGAAATAAGCAGGATCTTAAAACCTGATGGTTATTTGATCCTCTCTGTCCCCAGTAAACATTCTGTATTTAATATTTACCGAAAGTTGTGGCACCATAGTCCCATGTACATGTTTATGAAGTCGTTGGTTTACGGAGTACTGAAAGTGGATAAAGTCATCCACAGGCTATACAAAATGCACTACTTTGACATAAGCGAGGTGGATACCATTTTATCAAAAAAAGATTTGAAAAAAATCTCCGGTTTAATACACACGCACGGAATTATGAAGACCTATAGAATGGCCATGCTTAATCGAATGAATATTAAGATGTCCAAAATGCTAGAAAGATTTGATAACCCCTCTTTTCAGAAACTAACCGGCTGGACTTACTTAACCGTATCCCGGAAAATTTTGTAGATTTTATTTACGTTACTTTTAGAGGTAAAGAATTATGAACAGAAAATTAACGAAACTGGGGGTTCCGCTTATAATTTCAATTCTTATGCTATTAACTTATCTGACATTGTTTTTAGGCGATAAAAAGATCCATTCCTTAACCGATGAAGATGGTATCTTCGAAACTCTGGGAGCTTTATTTTTTGTAATGACCTCCATATTCTTTGGTCTGACAATTCTCTATAACTATAGAAGAAAAAAGACTCTAAAGCTAATGCTGCGACAGAATATCTTTTATTTATTACTCGGTTTTGTTTTTTTCATCGGTTGCATGGAAGAAATAAGTTGGGGACAAAGGATTTTAAACCTGGAAACACCGGATAATCTGGCCGAATACAATGTACAAAATGAAATAAATATTCATAATCTAAAGTGGTTCCATGGCAGTACTGAATCAGGTGAAAGCAAAGACTTTTGGCAAAAACTAATCAACATTGATCGATTATTTTCACTATTCTGGCTAAGTTTTTGCCTCATCATCCCACTCTTAGCAAAGTACAATTCCTCTATCAAAAATTTTCTTATCAAATTAAATTTTCCCATCGTCCCTATTTTTCTGGGAAGTCTTTTTTTGGGTAATTATTTAGTGAGCAAATTTATTGAATATTCTGTTGAAGGAGCGGGGCATTCTGTCACAGAAATCAAAGAGACCAATATTGCCTTTCTTTTTATGTTTGTTGCTCTATTTGGAGTTTATAAAATGAGACAGTCAAAAAGGGCAGAAATCAAAACGGAATCGCATAAAAGTGCTTATGCAAAAGAGGATACTTTTTCTTTATGAATGTATTAATCACACATCCGGATTTTAAAGACCCTGGCGGCGTTGCAGCGCATTATGCGAAGTTGAAAGACAAGTTTCAAATTCCTGTACAGCACTTTATTATTGGAAAAAGGGCCGAAGAGCAAGATGGAGTTATTCCGCTGCTATTCCGAGCAATTTCAGACTACTACCGCTTTGTAAAGACTTTAAGAACAAATGATCATGATGTTATTCACACCAACCCTTCACTTGATTTCAAAGCATTTATGCGAGACGGTATTTTTGCTTTATTAGGAAAGCTTCTGGGGAAAAAAGTGGTTGTTTTTTTTCATGGCTGGCAAAAGCCCTTTGAATCGACCATTCAGCGGTATGGGCTTTGGTTATTCAAATTTCTGTATGGTAAAGCAAATGTCTTTATTGTATTGGCTGTGGAGTTTAAGGAAGTACTCGAGTCATGGAGAGTTTCTCAAAAAATTTATTGTGAGGGCATGGTAGTTGATGATGAAGCGCTAAGAGATTTTGATATAAATAAGGCTATTGCAAACAGGGGAAAGTCCAAAAAATGGCGTATTCTTTTTCTGGCACGATTGGTTAGAGAGAAGGGGCTATATGAAACGATAGAGGCTTTTTCACTCTTACAACACAAATACCCTATGTTTGAGCTTATCATTGCTGGTGATGGGAATGAATTGAATAAAGCCAGATCTTTCGTAGCCAAACATTCAATTCCAAATGTCACATTTACCGGCTACGTAGTTGGAGAAGAAAAGACTAACTTATTCAAAAGCGCGCACATTTATTGCTTCCCTACTTATTATGGTGAAGGTTTACCAAACACAATATGTGAATCGATGGCCTTCGGATTACCCGTTATAACAAGACCGGTTGGAGGAATAGCAGATTTTTTCGAGAATGGAAAACATGGTTTCGCTGTAACCAGCAAGGAACCAAAGGTGCTTGCCAATTTAATTGAACAGATATTTGTGGACAAAAAATTATATAAAAGGATCTCCATATGTAATTATGAATACGCCCTATCAAATTTTCTGGCCTCCAGTGCTGCTCTAAGGTTAGAGAAAATATATGAGGCAGCACTTATGAATTAAATCCGTTATGAAAAGCATTGAGAATCAAACAAGAGTTCTTTTAATTATTCAAGTTAACTCTAACATTGGTAGATAGAGGAAGTCACCAATTATCCATTTATCCCGGATCATTGAATTAAACCGTTGAGATATTCTTCGATGTTTGTGTAGCCGTCACCATCCCGATCCAAGCCTCCGTCTCTCGCATCGTTAGGATCAAGACCACGGGATTTTTCCCACGCATCCGGCATGCCATCATGATCAGTATCTACCGGCGGCGTACCGTGGGCCAATTCAGGCCAGCCTCCAACTTCATCCTGGGAATCGATGACCCTTCCAATACCATCGCGTACCGATTTTACAATACGCACATCTACCGCATCCCTAGTAGGTGAAATTGCGCCAGCGTTTGCCAAAATCAAATCAAAAATTTGCTCCACAGGATATGTTGTAATCCCGGAAGGAGAAACCGCCGGGGTTAAAGAACGATACTGTTCATCCCCATCGGTAATCAGCCAATCATCTCCCGTATTTGTCGGTCGACCGGGACCGATATTCCCGCTGACATAAACCGATAATCCTTTATCATTCTGAATGAACACACCCTTTCTCTTCGGCCCATCTTCTGTAGGCGTATCAGCACCGGGCTTATAAAGATTACCAATTAAGTTTACATGTGCCGAGCCTTCCAGATCCGTGGCTTTGTTCTGCCAATTGTAAACGATGTTATTAATTACCTCCGTAGTAGCTCCGTTTTGTACTAATGGTTGGCGCCCGCGGTGGTGTGCAAAGAGATTGTGATGTACAGAGATATTTGTGGCGGCATTCCTGCCGAGGAGCATTCCCATGCTGTGTTTACCGTCCGTATGTATACTGTTGTTTAGTCCCTCGCTTATAATACTCCACTGGAAAGTAATATTATTGCATTCTCTCCAGGTAGAAACATTTTCATCTACAGCCCAACTTATTGAACAATGATCAATTATAATATTGTAAGGTGGATCTTCCGGATTTGCTATCGTGATACCATCTCTTTCTGATGGGACTGGTCCGTTTGAATCGTCACCTACACGAATGCGAAGACCTCGAATAATCACGTCGTGTGTTCTTATTAGAATACCTGCACCCCGTATCAGAATCCCATCGCCCGGTGCAGATTGACCAGCAATAGTAATGTATGGATCTTCGATTGTAATATTACTATCAAGTAGGATCGTCCCACCCATGCGAAAAACTATGATGCGTGGCCCTGTAATTTTGCAGGCGGCGCGAAAACTCCCAGTTCCATCTTCATTAAGGTTTATAACTTCAATGACACGTCCTCCCCTACCCCCTGATGTTGTAGAGCCAAAACCTTCAGCACCTGAAAATGCTGGCAGTTCATCAAAAATCGAAGATATATCCGAAATTGCTGAATTAGTGCCTAGGTTTTTGCAGTTGATCGTATTAAAAAGAGAAATAAGCAAGAAAGCGGTATAGAAAATCTGTAATGCGAATTTATGGTTTAGTAAAATCATATTATTTCAAAACAAATAATCCCGAAGAAGCAATTTCGCCTTAAATATAAAGGTACTAACATTTTTATTTTTCGGTTAAAATTTATGATTATCTAATGGTAGTTTCACATATATTTACTATTTTAATAACTACAGGAACAAACATAATTAACCTGCATTATTCATAAATTCTGCCGCCAAGACTCTAAGATTATATAACTTAGAAGAACTACGATTAAAAACTAAGTTTCTTTCGATTCATTTTATAAAACTTATTTTCTTCTTTTTTTTCAATACTTTGTGCCTTCGAGCCTTTGTGGCTATGAATTGTTCAGGTTAATTTAATTAATCAATAACTAGATTTTTATTTACTGAATCGTATTACGACTAAATTGATAGGAAAATCAGTAACCATCCGGAAAGTTTAGACATTTTTGGCAAATTAGAAAACCCCTTAAAATAATAATTTAAGGGGTTTTTTTGTGGCGCCTCTTGGGATACACGGTTTTTTATCCCCCCAATGGGGTCGCCCGGCAACTTTGGATTGGACTTTACGCCAAAGGGCGTACTTCAGACTATGCTCACAACATTACTCTTTTCCTCTCCTGATCCGCGTGGGTACCGTAACTGCATTTTGAAAGCTTTAAGCAATAAATTGCAAGTACAATAGATACGTGGAGGAAATGTCAAACTTTAATTATTTTAGGATAAAGTTTGATAACTGCAAATAATCTGAATATTATTTCAAACGAAACAAATAAATATTAAAGATCGATTTATTATTGCATCACCTTGAGAAAAAGGAGGTTATTATCAACAAGAAAATCAAAAAAATTGGTATTTTAACCGGTGGTGGAGATTGCCCGGGACTGAACTCCGTCATCCGGGCGGTGGCCAAAACTGCAATGAATGATTATGGCTGTTCTGTCGTAGGAATCGAAGACGGCTTTGAGGGACTTGTTCAAAATAGAATGCGAAATCTTGAATACGCAGACGTTAGTGGTATTCTTACAATGGGAGGGACCATATTAGGCACCTCAAACCGCGCCGATCCATTTGAATTTGCAGAAGAAAACAGTTCGGGTAAAATTATGAAAACCGATCGTTCGGATGATGCAGTCTCAAATTTTCACAATGCTGGCCTGGATGCTCTTGTGTGTATTGGCGGTGACGGTACTATGAGTATTGCTGATAGATTGATGAAAAAGGGCATCGGAATTGTTGGCGTTCCCAAAACCATTGATAATGATATTTACGGTACAGATGTCACTTTTGGATTTGATACTGCCGTTCAGATTGTGTCGGAAGCCATCGATCGGCTGCATACAACGGCTCAATCACACCATCGTGTAATGGTCATAGAAACAATGGGCAGGTATGCAGGATGGCTAGCCTTGTGTGGAGGAGTAGCCGGTGGTGGTGACATCATTTTAATTCCTGAAATTCCCTATAATTTGGAGTCTGTTATTCAATTTGTAAGAAAACGTAATAGCCGTGGTAATCGGTTCAGCATAGTTGTTATTGCCGAAGGGGTAAAATTACCCTCCGGTGATTATGAAATCAAGCATCGAGATGAATTAAGTCACGACCCAATCCGGTTGGGCGGTATTGGTGTATGGATGGCCAGACAGATCGAATCTTCAACCGGAATATCCTCGAGGGCAACAATTCTTGGTCATTTGCAGCGCGGAGGAACTCCAACTGCTTTTGATCGCGTATTGGCAACCCGGTTTGGGTGTGAAGCCATGAACCAGGTTGCTAAAGTCAATTTTGGAGTTCTTGTCGGACTTATTGGAACACAGATAAAAACCACACCTATTAAAGAAATAGCCAACAAACAGCGCCTTGTTCAACAAGATTCGGAATTGGTCCGGACCGCCATATCTGTCGGAACATCTTTTGGAGCTGACTGATTAAATGCTATAACTTCCCAACAAATTGCCTGTATTCATTCTTGTTAGCTTCTATGACTCCTTCATCCGCGAAACTGTAGTAGCCATTTTCCCCTACAATGATATGATCGACAACTGATACTTGCGAAGCCTCACCGGCAACGATTAATTCCCGGGTCACTCGTCGATCTTCATGACTTGGATCTATTGAACCCGACGGATGGTTATGCACATAAACCACAGCCGCCGCGCCCACACGGAAAGCCTCACTCATGATCTCTCTTGGATAAACGGCGCTAGAGGTTAACGAACCCCTGCTTATAGTGGTTTCCTTTACAATCTGGTTCCTGGCATTCAGGTAAAGAGCTCTAAACTCCTCTCGCTTCAAATCACGCATGGATGGCATAATGTAATCGTATACTTGCTGAGAAGAATATACTTTTCCAAAGGTTTTTTTTGCTTCGGTTAGCACTCTCTTACCCAATTCAATACTTGCTTTGATTTGTGCAACCTTTGCCAGACTTAAACCATGCAATGTGCACAAATCTTCCGTTTCCCATTGTTCCAATGCCCTAAGTCCTCCAATCTGCTGTAAAATTCCCCTAGCAAGATCAATTGCGCTTTTTCCTTTGACACCTACACGCAATAGAATTGCCAGCAATTCAACATTGCTTAACTGCCTGGCACCATTCTTTAACAGCTTTTCACGCGGCCGGTCTTCTTCCGGCCAATTTACGATGGCATTTTCATATATTTTTCGGGTCATATTCACCCCCCATTCTAATTATAATTAGTTTAAGTTAATCTGTAAAAAGTTTGCATCATCTTGGTATTGCTGAAAATTCTAAATTATTGTTTCTAAATAACAAACAAATTCCAATAATCAAATCCAAATTAATTAACCTGCACTATTCATGAATTTTTGCCACAAAGACTCTAAGTCACTAAGAATATTAAAGTTATAAAGAAGATTACTATGAATCAATTTTCGGTCAATATAAAAATCAATCTTTCTTAACCTTTATTTTTTAAAGCTTTGTGTCTTTGAGTTTTGGTGGCTATGAATTATCCAGGTTAACAAACGAATAAAGGATTTCCTTTTCCAATTTAGTTTGAACTATGATCTTCAATTTTATGAAGCGTTAACATATTTGTAGTCCCTTGTTCACCGATAGGCGCTCCGGCTACAATCAAAATAATATCTCCCGGCTGAACATATTTATTTTCACAAAGCTTACTATCCACTTTTTGAATCATTTCATCAATGGTATGAATAATTGGCAAATGAATCGGGATCACTCCCCATGAAAGCAGCATTTGTCTCTGCACTGCTTCATGAGGTGTAAAAGCAAAAATGATTGTCTCCGGCCGTCTTTTGGCAATATTTCTTGCAGTGAATCCCGTTTGTGTAAAGGCGACTATAGCCTTTGCTTTCAATTTATAAGCTGCGTAAAAAGCAGCTTCGCTAATTGCTTCTGCGAATGAATCACCATATTTCTGCCGAAATTGTGCAAACCCGGTTTGTTTAATTACATGTTTTTCCGACCAGCGAATAATTCGATCCATCATCCTGACTGATTCAATGGGATAGTTGCCTAAGGATGTCTCACCGGAGAGCATGAGCGCATCGCTATTATCAAAAACAGCATTCGCTACATCCGATGCTTCCGCACGTGTGGGTCTGGGATTATTACGCATGGACTCGAGCATTTGTGTCGCCGTTATTACCGGTTTGTTGGATTCCCGGCATCGATGAATGATGTCCTTTTGAATAATCGGAACACGCTCCGGACCCATTTCAACACCCAAATCTCCGCGGGCGATCATTACACCATCCGCTGCATTTATGATTTCAAGAATATGATCTACCGCTTCCGGTTTTTCGATTTTTGCAATAATAGGTGTGCTCTTTCCCAACTTATTAATTTCCCGCCGAAGTTCATGAATATCTTCTTCAGATCTCACAAAGGAAAGTGCGATGAAATCAACTCCCAATTTCAGTCCAAATTTCAAATCGGTTCGATCTTTTTCACTTAAACTGGAAACCTTCACATCAACACCCGGTAAATTAACTCCTTTATTGGAACTCAATAGTCCACCGACAACTACTTCACATTTAATATCTTGTCCCGCAATTTTCTTAACCAATAAATCCAAAAGACCATCATCCAATAATATATGCTCTCCCTTCTTTATGTCCTCATGGAGAGCTGCATACGTGATCGGGATTGTTTGGTCATTGCCGGAAACATCGCGAGTGGTTACGGTAACTTTTTGCCCTTTTTTTAATAAAATCCCCTGGCTTCCAAATTTCCCGACTCGGATCTTTGGCCCCTGGAGGTCTTGTAAAATGGCCACAGGTTTGCCAATCTTAGCAGAAATTTCCCGGAGCCGCTTTAAAACTTCCGCATGTTTTTTATGAGTACCATGGGAAAAATTCAATCGGGCAATATCCATACCGGCTTTGAGGAGATTCTCAAGAATTTTGGGTGACGAACTGGAGGGGCCCAGGGTGCAAACGATTTTTGTTCTACGCATAGGAAATATCTTATTTGATTAACCTTAAATTAATTTCTAATCAAATTAAAAGCAAAGAAAAGAAAAGCAAATTTTTTATATTAAATCGTCAAATAGAATTAAATGTTTCAAATTGTTCATCGTATCCTTCCAGTGTTCGCAGACCTGTTGATCGTTTAAAATAATATTGGCCGAAGCTGTTTAGGAAGTAGCACACATTAGAGCAAAAACATAACAATACAACTTCACCTCCCCGTGCTTCTGAGTCTCTATGGCTGTTTTTGTCAGTGTAAGTCTGTGGCAGTCACCTGTACCGTATGAGAAAATAATGAAAATGTATTTATATATTTATTTTAATGATATTAATAACTATA
>JADFJB010000027.1 GCA_022566355.1 candidate division KSB1 bacterium | reverse complement strand
TCTATGCCAAGTCGCAAGACAACGTATAGGGACTGACACCTGCCCGGTGCTGGAAGGTTAAGGGGATAGGTTATCCCGACTTGTCGGGAGAAGCTTTGAACTGAAGCCCCAGTAAACGGCGGCCGTAACTATAACGGTCCTAAGGTAGCGAAATTCCTTGTCGGGTAAGTTCCGACCTGCACGAATGGTGTAACGACTTGGGCACTGTCTCAACCAGAGCCTCGGCGAAATTGTAGTCCCGGTGCAGATGCCGGGTACCCGCAACAGGACGGAAAGACCCCGTGAACCTTTACTACAGCTTAACATTGGGTTTTGGCTTAGCATGTGTAGGATAGGTGGGAGACTTTGAAGCCTGTACGCTAGTACAGGTGGAGTCATCCTTGAAATACCACCCTTGTTATGTTGACATCCTAACTTGTCCGGTTGAATCATCGGAAAGAACAGTGTTTGGTGGGTAGTTTGACTGGGGCGGTCGCCTCCTAAAAAGTAACGGAGGCGCCCAAAGGTTCCCTCAGTACGGTTGGTAATCGTACGTAGAGTGCAAAGGCATAAGGGAGCTTAACTGCGAGACATACAAGTCGAGCAGATGCGAAAGCAGGGCTTAGTGATCCGGCGGTAGCATGTGGAAGTGCCGTCGCTCAACGGATAAAAGGTACTCCGGGGATAACAGGCTGATCGAGTCCAAGAGCCCACATCGACGACTCGGTTTGGCACCTCGATGTCGGCTCATCGCATCCTGGGGCTGGAGAAGGTCCCAAGGGTTTGGCTGTTCGCCAATTAAAGCGGTACGTGAGCTGGGTTTAGAACGTCGCGAGACAGTTCGGTCCCTATCCGTTGCGGGCGAAGGATATTTGAGGGAAGCTGTTCCTAGTACGAGAGGACCGGAATGGACGTACCTCTAGTGTATCTGTTGTCACGCCAGTGGCATCGCAGAGTAGCTATGTACGGAAGGGATAAGCGCTGAAAGCATCTAAGTGCGAAGCCCTCCCCAAGATTAGATATCCCTTTCTACCAGCTTGCTGGTAGAACTAAAGGTCCCTCGGAGATGACGAGGTTAATAGGCTACAGGTGTAAGTGCGGTAACGTATTTAGCCGAGTAGTACTAATCGACCGTGAGGCTTAACCGATTATTTTTATTTACGACAGATAATTCGAGATTTTTCCATGGATTTTTAGAAATTCTTTTTCCCGGTGATTATTGCGGAGGGGTAACACACGATCCCATTCCGAACTCGATTGTTAAGCCCTCCAGCGCCAATGGTACTGCTTGGGTAGCCTTGCGGGAGAGTAGGTCGTTGCCGGGATTTAGTTTATAAGGGAAAAGATTATTTCGAATCTTTTCCCTTTTTTATTCAAATATATATTGTTTCTCGCTTAAATAATTTCATAAGAAAACTTATGAGGTGAATATGCCTAACTACATGACGCACGCTGGTTTTGAAAAAATTCAAAATAAAATTGACAGCATGGAGAAACTATTGCAAGGTGAGATTGCGAAACAAATTGGAGAAGCCCGAGAATTAGGGGATTTAAAAGAGAATGCTGAATATAAAGCGATAAAAGAAAAACAACAGCTTACTGCAAAGCGTATTGAAGAAATGTCTGCAATGTTGAGTGGTGTTCAGATTATTGAAAATTTAGATCTACCGGATGGTCAGGTAACTGTTGGAAAAAAGGTCTACTTAAATAATCTTGATGACGGAAGCAAAGATGTTTACACGATCCTTGGCCCTGCAGAATCTGATATTGACAATGACATTATTAGTTATGAATCTCCAATAGCTAAACAACTGATGATGAAGAAAGAAGGAGATGAGGTGGATATCTCTGTACCTATTGGGATTATCCGTTATCGAATTGAAAAAATTGAGTCGTTATCAACTTTCTGAAATCTTAACCTATTCTAAAAGCAACATTTTGTAAGTTTTTTCAAAGTTATTAGTCTTTAGTTGATACAAATATATTCCGCTTGGTAGCCGTTTTTTTAATTTGTCAAGACCATCCCATTGATATGAATAATCACCTTTCGGTAATATTTCATCCACTAATTTAATAATACTATTTCCCAATACATTGAAAATAGTTAAAGTCGTATGATTTTCTTCAGGAATAAAAAATCGAATCAGTGTTCCTTGATTGAAAGGATTCGGATAGTTTTGCATGAGTTGGTACCTATCCGGAACATCAGTACCACCATTTGATGGTTCTATAATGGATCTTACAACTTTAAAATCATCAAGCAATGCAAAGCTTGAGCTTCTTCCATTTTCAACAGTTGTATACCTGACTTTCATGAATTCAGTTTTGGCAATGCCCTCTGAAATAGAATGCACGGCATTTGTCCAGTCTGAAGTAGCATCCGGATCTGAGTACACTGCAAGATTGTTCCATGACTGTCCATTATCACTGGAAATATCAACTCTCAGTTCATCTCCATTATCTCCTCGGGGAAACCAATGATAAGAGTATTGGATTGTAGGATCGTTAACTTCTCTTAAATCGAATGATGGTGATGTTAATTGTAATTGGGAAGCTAAAGTGCGCGCAAAAAAAGCCAATTTTCCAGGGTCAATTGTATTGTCATTATTGGGATGAAGTGGAAGACCATATCCTAACTCTAACGGATCTGTAAGCCTCCATGGCCCTACAAAATTATTACTACCATCCCCTATGTCCCAGCCTAAATCCAATTCAAAATTGTCAACAATTCCCCGGGCTAAAGTAATGTCAGAAATATTTGTTAAATCGCCCTGAATTGTGACATCAATAAATCTGGGCTTAAATCCCCATTTGCCAATGGCGATTGTATAAGAATCTTCCGGAATATTTGAAAAAAGATATTGACCATTTAGATCTGTGATGATTTCTTCAAAAGGCGTATCCAACATCAGAATGATCGCATCAGAAATGGTTTGGCCCAAACTATCACTCACAAGTCCCTGCAAATTGCCTGTCTTTTTAGGAGCAATGTTCAAGTCAAGTGTTTTTGTTTCCTCATCGGATATGTCCACTGTAATTGCACCAGGCTCATATCCGAATTTTGACAATAAAATTGTATAGGCCCCACCAGAATGCATTCCAAGTTTATATTTACCAAATTCATCACTCGTTGATTTTAGACCAAGTTCAACAATCTCTAGATTAACACCCCCAACAGGAAGAGCTGTGAATGAATCCAAAACATTTCCGTTTAATCTACTGCCTTTTTTATTGTTAAATGATAAGATGAAAAGTCCGAATTCCCTATCTGAAGCATAGATATAATTTGAGGCAGTGAATGGAAATGCACCCCAATTTCCATCAAAACCTGTTTCTTCACTGGGATGAGTATCATAATAGCCTACTTCGACCATGTGTTCCGGATCTGAAATATCCAGGATGCGGAGTCCATCCGCATAATGAGAGATGTATGCATAGTCATCTTTGATATGCACATTATGAGCCAGTTGACCGGGAGAGGATAAGTATTCATTTACTAATTTTGGATTTTCCAAATCACCCACATCCCACATTTTCACCGTTCTGCCGCCTGTTTCTTGAGTAGTCAAAAGATAATTTCCATCTTCACTTGTCCACGCATTATGAGAATATCCCCCATCAGGAAATTGAATTTCACCAATCAAAATCGGATTTGATTTGTTACTGATATCTAAAACTATTACAGTAGATATTGATCCAGCACTACCGTACAAAGTATCTCCTTTCGTATAAATATCATGGAAATAATTATCTTCCCATACGCCAATTCGGACTGGTGATTCAGGATTGGAAAGATCTAAAATGTCGGTTCCTCTGGAAATATTTGATCCTGAAATATAAGCATAGCCATCAGCAATATATAAATTGTGAGCTCGCTCAAAATAAGTGGAAATTTCAGCTACAAGTCTTACCGAATCGGGCAAAGGTGATAGATCGATAATGGTTAATCCAAGATTACCCTGATCGGCAGTTACATAAGCATAGTGACTGTGTGTTTTTAAATCTCTCCATACTGAAGTAACTCCAGGAACAAAATCGATTTCCTGAGCTTGGTTTGAATCCACTTTCACTATCGAAACGCCGTCAATCAATCCAACTAATGCATAGTCGTTGCCGTTTTCATCAGTGTAGCCCCAAACATCATTTACACTTCGGCCATAATTGATATTGTCAATTAGTGTTGTATTTAAGCTGATTTGTGAGAATAATGACGTAGCATAAAATAAGAAAGAAAAAAAAGTAAAAATTTTCATATAATTTCCTGGAATAATTAAAATGGCTGGACTGGATGGCGTGAGTTTATAAATTATGATGATTATCTCAATAAATTTATTAAAAATTATTACCCAAAGTAAATGATTTAGTTCCAATAAGTTAGAAACAAATACTATGAATGAACTAAGCTAAATTATCAACAATAATATGATCAATCTTTCAAATTATATTATTAATCTAACCGCAGGACTGAAATCTTTAGATCAGCCTACCCTGATTATCATTTAGAATAGCTGTTAACTTGGATAATTCATAAATTATAATTTTAAGCTTGAAGTTTCCAAAGTTGTCATCCCGTCACGCGACGGGATCTATTTCCATAAAATTTGAAAAAGCATAATCGTAAGTATAAAATAGTTGCAAAATAAATCCCTTCTGGATGACGGTGAAAAAGTTTGTGAATAGTCCAGGTTAATTGATGAATTACAATAAATGGTAAAATTTATGAAATCGTAATTTGGTATTTAATTCAAAAAAATACTCTAAGTACTTGTTTTTTTAAAAATAATTTCTTATTCTTACCAAATATTACTATAAATTCATAAACTTGTAGCAATGATAAATATCCCAAGAATTACACATTATTTACATCTATTTTAAAATAATGCAAAATAAAACTATTTAAATGGAGATTTAATTATGAAACGATTTAAACTCATTTTCGTTTTTTTGATTTTTGCCCAGTTCGGTTTTTCTAATTCTAAGGCGGATATTACTATTGACGCTGTCTTTCTTTCTGCCATTGAGGTATTCTTTTTGAATGACCTTAACCTAATGGATCCTGGTTCCTCTGCTTGGGTTCAAATTACCATGTCTAATACGGGTCAAGCAGTTGTAAACGTAGTCCTAACATTTAATATTTTTGCAGATAACGTTTTGTTAGCTGAAGGGGCAACTGTAGTGTTCGGATTATCGCCTGGCGTCACGGTAATAACTAACCAGAACCTCGGTGCTTCTCCTTATGCTATGGATTATTATTCAATTGAAGATAGCGAAGTAAGCGGATTAGCACAGCAAATTGCACAGCTTGGCGCCTTGCCAAGTAAAGTGTATCAGTTTGTAATAGGTATAGTTTTAGTAGAAAATTCGAATCCGGAAGACGAGACAATTCTTACCATTAATCCAGGAAATCCAACACTCGTGCAATTAATTTCACCTGGAATTCCTGATCCTCAAAGCCAGTATGATCCGGATATCCCGATAATTTATTTCTCCAATCCAACTTTTTCGTGGGATACAAATAGTACAGATATTAACTTGATTGTAGTTGAATGGCCAGATGGGGATGACCAGGAAGCAGCTTTCAACAGTCTTCCTCTGATTAATGAGAATCTTATTGGTGGTGTAAATACTTTTACACCTCAGTCAGAATTTTTTCCTTTTGAAGCTGGTAAAATATACTTATGGCGTATTCAACTAAATGTTCAAACTTCCGGAGGGCCGGATTTTGATTCATTTAAAAGTGAGGCCTACGCTTTTAAAGTCGGTTCTCCGGGCGATCTTGCCGGCAACTCTCAGTTGGAAATCATTAAAGGTTTGCTTTATGATTTATATGGTCAAACTGAAGTCGACAGCTGGTTTAGTGATCCGGATAAGCTAATGGGTTTTGTTCCTTCCGGAGTGGTTACAAAAGATGGTCAACCCAGTTCTTTGGAAGAATTAAAAACAGCAATTGAAAATTGGATAGCCCAAAACCAACAAACAAGTTCAACCATACAATAATTTAGAGGCAAGAAAATGAAACGAAAAACAATTCTCTTAACCAGCTTATTAGTGCTCTTTTTCGCTAACTTATCCCAGGCTCAAAATATTGCATTACTATTTAAATCCAAAGGAGATGTGGAAGTTAAAAAACAAAATTCCACAAACTTTCAGAAAGGGAAAAAAGGCAGCCGTTTTAAAAACGGAGACGTTCTCAGAACCGGAAAAGCTGGACAAGCCGCCCTGGTTTTTACGGATGATAAAACATTGATGCGGATTTGGGGAAATTCCAATATTACGATTCATGGCAAGAAAGAAGATAAATCCATCGTAAAAAGAATCGAAATGACATCAGGTCTTTTGTTTTTTAATGTTCGGAAGAGGCAAAAAACGGCCATACGATTGGAAACTCCATACGGGGTTGCTACTATAAAAGGCACATCCGGCCTCGCAAGAATTGATGAAACATTAAAAGCTTTATTCCTGACTGTTTTCGATGGCATTGTCGATTTGGCAAACCAATTCGCACAATCCCAAATTGTTGCGGGTCAGACTGGCAAATCAGATGGCCAAAATATTGATGTGCAAAATACTCAGAATAACAATCTTCCAGCAGAATTTCAAGGTGCCCAGGGTTTTAGCATTGAATTTCGAGATGCAAAAGGAGCTATTAAAAATTTGATCATTCAACAAGAAGATCAGGAGCAATAGGCATATGAGAAAATTCACAATCGCTTTTTCGTTGAGCGGCAAATGTCTGATTTTGTTTTTACTTTTCTTAACAATTACGTCTTTATCATATGCACAAGTAAGATTGATACATGATCAAATCTTCCAGGCTGAAGAAAACAAGCCTATAGAACTTATGGTTCAAGTAGATGGTGAGTTTACTTCGGGTGATGAAATGCGGGTTTACTACCGTGTTTCGGGTGAAGATTCTTATGAATATATTATTTTAGATAATATTGGCAACGAATTTCGGGGAAGGTTACCAGCATTCCCATTTTCTGCTGATAAAATTGAATACTTTTTTTCCTTTATTAAAGGTTCAGAGATTATCACTTTACCGGTTAGTGATCCCTATTTTAACCCTTTTTCGATTCAAATAACCCCTCGATCTGACACTCCAGCAACGATCGAGACTCCAACAGTTACTCCACAGGCAAGCCAAGACCTAAGCGATGAAGATTATCTGGTACTTGGTCCTGAGCCCGGGGAAAAAGTTGCACCCGAGGATGTCTTCATCGCCGTATCGGTATTTCTTGATGCATCAGCGTTTGATTCAACTCGATCCCAGCTTTATTTAGATGGTAGCATAGTCGTTGCTGAGATTACTTCAGATCTGATCACCTACGCGCCGGCATTCTTACCGGTGGGTGCTCACACCATTCAAGTCAATTTATTTGATGCAAACGGTAATCCTTATAAACCGATTCAATGGAATTTCCAAGTAACAGGAACACAAGCTGCTGTTGCAAGAGGTACTACAGTAAGTAGACCCTCTAGTAAAATCATGTCGGGCAGTGTTTTTATAGAATCTAAAGTTGATAAATATAGTGGAAATGAGCGTAATAACCACCAAATAGGAGCACGAATTCGTGGAAATTCCGGAAAAATAAAATACGGCTCCAGGGTATATCTAACCTCCTTGGAAGACAAGGTTTTTCAACCAAGACACCGGTTCTTGTTTTGGGTTGAAACCGGTATAGTTAATTTATATGTCGGTGATACATCACCAAGATTTTCACAGTTAATGTTGTGGGGTAAGAGAGTGCGTGGATTCGAAGCGCAGCTAAATTTAAAATTCATCAACTTTGATTTTGTAATGGGTAAGGTGAATCGTTCAATAAGTCCAGGTACAACTTCATCGGGAACTTTTGAAAGAAACCTTCGGGGGCTTCGAACCAGCTTTGGCAGTGGTAAAAATTTTCAATTTGGACTGAGCGCTGTTAAAGTAAAAGATGATGTGGAATCCATCAGCGGAGGATTACGCCCCAAGGATAATGTGATCGGTGGCGCCGATCTTCTCATCTCTTTATTTAAAAATCGTTTCAGGTGGAAAACCGAAATCGCCGTAAGTCTCTTGACCGATGATATATCTTCCGGACCCCTTTCGAAACAGGATATTGAAGATCTGATTGATACGGATGTGGGTTTTGATCCGGCCGATTATGAAGATATCCTAATCATTAATTTAAGCACGACTCCACTCGATCCGACTGATTTCACTTCCGGGGCTTATTCGTCATCTATTCAAATAAGAGCCGCCCGGCATAATTTCAGGATAAAATACAAAAGCATTGGCGCTGCATACAATTCACTGGCCAATTCATTCTTAAAATCAAATGTCAGAGGATTGAAAATTTCAGACCGGGTTCGTCTATTCAAAAATCGTGTTTATCTCAATCTTAGTTATGAAAATTATGATGACAATTTTAAAGCCGAAGATAATAATCCTACCATAGCGTTACGAACATTTCGTGGAGGTGTTAATTTATTCCCGGGTAATGGTTTACCCAATTTGACTGTGAATTTTAAATCCTATAATCGAGACAATAAAATTACAGCTACTAAATTTATAAACAATGTAGAATTTGATAACCGTGAGGACAATACCACAAAGGATATTACTGTTAGCCTAAGTCATGATTTTCTACTATTTGATCTGGACAACACAATAAATATAAGTTATGTGACTATGGATAAGAACGATGTTTTCGTAAATTCACGTTTAGGTAGTAGCCTCCCAATAGGGATAAATAATGATATCCAATCTTTTTCATTGAAAACCAAATTTAGACAACCGTTAACAACAAGAATTAGTTATTCAGAGAATAAAAACAATTCGATTGGTGGCCTTTCCCAATTTAAATTTAAAATGTTAAATTTAAGAGCTGAATATAAAGCTCTACAAAATAAGTTGACATTATATGCTGGTTACGGACGGTTTGAAGCTGAAGGTGGAACCGGAGCTCTTAGCCCGCAAGCAGATGTATTGGTCATTGATTATACAAAGAACAATTTGAATTTTGGCGGAAGGATTGACGTTTCTGCAAAATCAGCCTTGGTTTTTGATGGAACCATTATTGATTATTCTGATAATGGTGGTATTACAGATTCAAATGGTCAATTTACTCAGAATAATTCATTTAAAGACCGTACATTCAGAATTCGTTTTGAATCACGATTTTGATTGCAAAATGTAGTCAGTAGGATAATATTTATTTGATTATTTAAGTTAATAATGAATCAAAAAGTCAAAAATAGAATTGGATTTACCTCTGTTGCATTTGGTGCCATTCTAATCACATTTATATTCTCTCAATTGACATTTATCAATAACCTGGAACTGAAAGTTCGAGACTTACATTTTCGCCTGAGAGGTCCACTTGCAAATATAGATACATCTATAGTTATTGTTGGTATCGATGACCAAACTTTTAAATCAATTCCTAGAAGGTTCCCATATCCTCGAAATTATTATGCGAAATTAATTCGTAATTTATCTGAAGCAGGGGCTCGTATCATTATCTTTGATATTGAATTCACCGAACCTTATGAATTGGATGTAAATCAGGATATAGAATTGGCGCAAGCTGCCAGAGAAGCTGGTAATGTGATTTTCGCTGGTAAACTAGTGGAGGATGTCGCTCGGTCCGGTACAGTGAATAGATACTTAGTTGACCCGGTTGATCCAATTTCAAAACCCGATAGTTTAAACCCCATACCATGGGGATTAGTGAATATTCCTGAAGACGCGGATGGTTTCGTTAGACAATATATATTTGGAATTTCTCTAAATAGTGTTCTTTATTATTCACTTGGAACTCTAACCGCTAAATTTTTATGGAATCTCACTGACTCTCAAATAAACAACAGTGAAGATCATTTTTTAATGGGGGACAATAAAATTCCGATTGTACAAGGTAATTCCTTCTATATTAATTATGCCGGCCCAAACGAGACCTTTAAACACTTTTCTTTTGTGAATATTCTGGATGATGAAGAGTTTGATCTTGGCGAGAATGATACGGACATTTTTGATTTACACAAATATGTTTGGGGTACATTTCAAAATAAAATCGTTTTTATTGGCGGCACTTCACCTGAATTTCACGATATTAAATTTGTACCTTTTTTTGATAAACATCGGGATGAACAAATAATGACAGGGGTAGAGGTACATGCCCATGCCCTCAATACCCTTTTAACCCGGCAATTTTTAAATACGCTATCGGCGAACATTCAATTAATTTTAATCCCAATTCTGGTACTATTAGTAACGGTTTTGGTTAGATGGCTAAAACCCTTAAAAGGCGGGATCGTTACCTTATTCTTAATATTAGGCGCAGCCGTAGGAACATATTATTTGTTTTCCTCCTACAGTTTAATGGCTAATACCTTTACACCCATATTTGCCATTGTGTTTAGTTACCTGGGTAATTCAGCGTATTTGTATATAACGGAGCAAAGAGAAAAGAATCGAATTCGCCAGACATTTCAGAAATATGTTTCGAAGAGTGTAGTCCAAGAAATGCTCGATTCCGGATCATCACCTCAGTACGGTGGTGAGCGTAAAGAATTAACAGTACTTTTTTCAGATATAAGATCATTCACAAATTTTTCAGAAAAATTAACTCCTGAAGAGGTTGTGAATAAACTATCGGAATATTTGACTGAGATGACTGAAATCGTCCTTCAACACAATGGTACGCTTGACAAATTTGTCGGCGACGAGATCATGGCAATCTATGGGGCGCCTCATTACTATGAGAATCATGCGGAACAAGCTTGTCGCACTGCTTTTAAAATGATCGAAAAATTGAATGAGATGAGACAAGTTTATACAAGTAATAACGGAGCTGATTACTTTGATATTGGCGTTGGAGTTAATACTGGAGATATGGTTGTCGGTAACCTTGGTTCTCAGCAATTATTTGATTATACGGTAATTGGTGATGCGGTCAACTTAGGTGCGAGATTGGAGGGCCTCAATAAATATTATGGAACGAGAATTATCATTTCGGAATTTACCAAACAGTCTGTTGGCAATTCAATAATCTCTCGTGAATTGGATTCTGTAAAAGTCAAAGGTAAAGATAAACCAATCCGAATATTTGAGTTGATAGGAATTGATAAAGTTCCGGATATTGTCATGGATCTGCGTGTAAACCTGTATAATCAAGCGCTCAATTATTATTATGATAAAAAATGGTATAATTGCCTGAGAGATATGAATAAAATTTTGAAAGAATTCCCAACAGATGGACCGGCAAAACTCTATATTCGTAGATGTTTAGATCTTATGGAAAATCCACCGACCGAAGAATGGGAGCCTGTCATAAAATTTGAAACAAAATAGGATAAAATTTTAAATTATCCTGATAGGGGGAACTAGTTTTTCAACCTTATTGCTAAGAAAAGAAATTGCTTTATCACTATCACTATCCATATGTAATTGCAGGTATTTGCCGTTGGAAGCACTTGGAACGTGAATCAAACGCAGATATTCTGCAAATTCAGGATAATTGGGTAGATATTCCAAAATTAAATTTTCAGACTTATGTAAGAAATTCTCATTGAAGATCACCTGAGGGTCATCCGGGTATAAAGGAAGGTAAAAAATATCGGCCTCAACCAAATCCTGGAAAAAGTGTGTACCAAAAGAAACCTCGGGAGTATAACCTTCTTTTACCCTGGCAATCTCTATTAGTACCTTGGTATTGTGGATATCACTATATCTTACCGGAATACCCAGGTTAATATCATTACTTCCCCATCTCCCTGGTCCCATCAAAATAAATGTATGATTATATAATTGGTCATTTAATTGACTGATTAATTTGCCTAACATTGATTTGTTTTCAGGTTTGTCGATTCGGTTGTAGTCCAGTGGATCTATAAAAATGATGTATTCGATATTTTCAACAATACCCATCGGAGTATCTTTTTCGGCTGAAAAAATTAATGATTCATTGGATATATTCATGGGTATTTTTACAGGTTTATTCGGTGCAATTTTTTTTATGGGTCGACATTGCAGAATATAAAAATCATTTCCGTCAATCGCGAATTCCAAATCTATAGGGGTTTGATACTTTTTTTCGAGAGTTTGTAAAATCCAACGCATATTTTGTGCAAACGGTAATTCTGCGAGAAGTTTTCCAAAGGTGATCACTAATTTATCCGGACTTTCAGATATCAATGTTCCTATGGGTGGCATGAGTGAATCTTCTTGCTTTATGGAAACAATTTTATCCAAATCGGGGAATACAGTATTTTCATCCAATAATTCGGTAATTTTCTTATGAGAAAATGAATTTTCCTCCAAATCAATTAAATCAATATATCGCTGTGAATATTTTTGCATGGCGGATGCAGAGGACTCAGGGCGAAGTGTAGGGGCGGAAAGTGCAACCATCCTTGGATAATCCGAACCAACGCGATCTACAGCCCTGGTTCCCAAACCCATTACCAAACGAACAAAGCCATCTTCTTTTCGAATTTTCTTATTCCATCTATATTCATTCCTGGAAAATGCGACGCCGCTAAAAGTCGGAAGAAAATAATTTCTGTATCTAATTCCGATTACTTTCTGAATCATAATCCCCATTCTTTCATCATAATCAATCAGGTTCCTTTCACGGCGATATAGAATCGGATCCGGTCCTAAGGTGCTTGCATAGACACTGGCAATCGCATCCAACAATGATGCTAAACGATCATTAAAATCTCCCTGGTTGGCTAAGAAGATACTATCGTATTTTCCTGAGAATGTGGACCCGAAATTATCTTCCAAATGGCTGCTTGATCTAACAATTAGAGGCTGATTGCCAAACATTTTAAGTAGTTTAGATAATTTTTTTACAATTCGTGGAGGGAATTCAGCGTTTTTAAACATCTCACGGATCATAGGATAATCTTGACGAACCTGGTACATCGGCTTGTACTTTTCGTCATAGAATCCCGTTAAGCCGTTGGTGTGAATGAATTCCTGGTATGCATCAGAGCGAATAAAATAAGTTTCCGGAATTTTAATATTCCAGGAATTATTTTTTGATCCGTTTTCTTTTAATGCCTCTCGCAATATATTAAATGCTAAATACATTCCTGCCGCTTTTCCGCCAATTTTGCCAATCCCGGTTTTAGGGCCAAAAGACCTTCGAATAATTGGAACCATATCTTCGATTTTGAAATTGTATTTTGCAATTCCAATAAATTCTAACTGGTCGCTAATAAAATGACGAATCAATGCAGCTCGAATTCCAATTTCTTCAGCTTCTGGCAAGGATTGTTTATATTCTGTAGGTTGACAAAATTCTTCAACTTTGTCAGCCAACAATTTATAAGATACATTAGGCAGACTCAGGATATCTTCAAGTGCTTTGGCTGCATGCCGGCGTTGGGATAAAGCAACTATTCGATCAATATCATTTTCTGTTAGGTGTTTATTGGCATATTCCAGGGTGATATTTTGTATTAGGCCCTTTTCTTTCTCGTCCCACCGGCTTCGCTTTGAAATATTCCTGTTCGGATTATTTGAGGATGGAAATCCACCTTTTTTGGCTTCAGAATAAATTTGGTCAATTGTTACAATTTCACGGGTGTGAAGAGCTATGAGAAGCTGGCGGAAAAGTTTATTTTTAAGATGAGGGTATTGCTTGATATAATTGAGGAATCGGCTGCTTATTTTGTCGGTGCTTTGAGTGGACATAATCTCCTTTACGAGAAAAATAGTATTTGGATAATTAGCCTGCACTATTCATGAATTCTTGCCACAAAGACACTAAGTCACTAAAAATATTAAAGTTATAAATAAGATTACTATGAATAAATTTTCGGTCAATATAAAAAATCAATCTTTCTTAACCTTTATTTTTTAAAGCTTTGTGTCTTTGAGTCTTGGTGGCTATGAATTATCCAGGTTAGTAAAAACTTCAATTTTCTCAAAATTTTATGTCCGTCTCCATTGGTTATTGTATAAAACTCATTGTTGTTGGAAGTCTGAAAAAACCAAAATCACTAACTAAATATTACAACGATCAAAAAAGAATATCAAGAATCATTCAAGTTTAGTATGCCACCGATAAAATAGTTAGAAAGATTGATTTATAAGTATAAAATAATTATAAAGTTGTGCAACATTTTATGTTTGTGTGAAAGTTAGAAAGTATTGAAAATGCTGCAGAATTTTATTAACATAGGACTTCAATAATTGAGATATTGGCTAGGAGTAAACACTTACTGGGTTATTTTAGAATTATGGATCTGATAAAAGGAAAAATTCTTTGGGTTGACGACGAGATTGAACTTCTCAGATCTCACATTTTATTCCTAAAAGAGAAAGGATATTTAGTAACACCGGTGACCAACGCAGATGATGCGATTGCATTGTTACATCAAGAGAGTTTTGATCTTGTTCTACTTGATGAAATGATGAGTGGCAAAGGCGGTTTGGAGGCCTTGGTGGAGATAAAAGAAATCAATCCTTCTTTGCCAGTAGTAATGATTACAAAGAATGAAGAAGAATCATTAATGGAAGATGCGATTGGGAGTAAAATCGATGATTACCTGACAAAACCGGTTAACCCAAGTCAAATTCTTCTGACTTGTAAAAAGATACTTGAAAGACAAAAAATTACAGGGGATAGATTTACAAAAGATTACACCCAGGAGTTCCACGCCATCGTAACAAAAATGATGGATTTCTTAAACTGGCAAGATTGGCTAGAAGTATACCAAAAGTTAGTCGGTTTGGAGATTGAGCTTGAACAGCACCCGGATTTAGGTCTTGGGGAAGTACTATTCGAACAAAAGAGATCCTGTAACATTGATTTTGGGCGATTCTTTGAAGCGAACTATATACAATGGGTCAATGGCAGCAGCGATGCCCCGGTTTTATCACACCAAATAGTTAGCAAACATATTATTCCTTTAATTGAAGGAGGGAAGAAAATAGTTTTTATCATAATTGATAATATGCGATTGGACCAATGGCTGGCGATCGAATCATTACTTTTTCCATATTTTCATATTAGAAAAGATTATTATTATTCAATACTTCCCACAGCAACACCATATTCCAGGAATGCAATTTTTAGTGGGCTTTTTCCCAGTGAAGTTGAAAGTAAATACAAAGATTTATGGACAAATGGAAGTGAAGATGATTTTAGTCGGAATAGATATGAAAGGCAGTTGTTAGACTTACAACTAAAATCGAAAGGTTTGGATTTAAAACCGGAACCCAAGTACATCAAAATTTTAGACAGCCAGGAGGGTAAAAACCTGGAGAAAAATCTAGCCTCTTATTTACAGTCGCCTTTACTCTCTGTTGTCGTCAATATCGTAGATATTTTTGCGCATAACCGCAGTACATCTGATATTCTTAAAGAAATCGTACCTGATGAAGCTGCATTTCGATCCTTAACCCGCTCATGGTTTACCCATTCTTTTTTATTCAGAGTTTTGAGGCTGTTGGCCCAAGAAGATGTTACTGTGGTGATGACATCGGATCATGGAAGTATTCGCAGCATGAGAGGTGCTAAAGTTATTGGTGATCGTGAAACATCAACAAATTTACGGTACAAATTTGGCAGAAATATTAAGTGTGATTCTAAACATGCAATCATGGTAAAAAATCCAAAGGATTATAAATTGCCTGCTAGGGGTGTTAATGTTCATTATATAATTGCAAGAGAAGATTATTATTTTGTTTACCCTACAAATTACCATAAATATTTGAATTATTACAAAGACAGCTTTCAACATGGTGGTGTTTCGATGGAGGAAATAATTCTGCCTGTCCTTAAATTGGATCCAAAATAAATGGTTTTGAATTTAAATTTGGGGGAAATAAAATTACCCTCAAAGAATAAAATCTGCTTAAAAAGTCGTTCAGTAGATGAAACCCTTCATGTTGGACAAATACTGGCAAAACAGCTTAAAAAAGGAATGATCGTTGCATTGTTTGGAAATATAGGCAGCGGTAAAACTACAATGGTGAGGGGTATCAGCCAGGGTTTGGGGGTTTTCGAGCCTATAACTAGCCCCACATACACAATTATGAATTTATATTCAGGCGAACTTGTAATTTATCATTTTGATTTTTATCGGTTGACATCAAATTCTGATTTGATTGATTTAGGCTTGGATGAATATTTTTATAACGATGGACTTTCTATAATTGAGTGGCCGGATCGAATAATGGATCAAATACCTGACCAGGCAATAAAAATTAATTTAGAATACGAAAAAAGTATGAAAGTGAATGAGCGTAAAATTGAAATTATCTCCGATCAAATAATTGATATTCCATTGAGAAAATATCACGATTATAATGTAGATGAAAAAGATTAGCGATTATTTTTCAAAAACTTTTATGCACAGTTTTTATTGTTTTTGGAATTAAAATTTCGAAAATCAGTCATGCTTGTTTTAGGTTTGGAAGCATCTACTTTTATGAATTCTGTGGCAGTTACACAAAACGGTGAATTAAAAGGGCAATTCCTTATTAACCAAGCTAAATCAAAAAAGAATAATCTCATCCAATTGATGGATTATATATTAAAGTCAGCAAATGTGAATGGAAGAGAACTGGATGGGATTTCAGTTTCAATCGGTCCCGGTTCTTATACGGGATTAAGAATCAGCCTGAGTATCGCAAAGTCGTTGGCTTTTTGCTGGGAAAAACCATTAACGGTCGTGAATAGTCTGGATGCATTAGCGCAACATGGAAGAAATCAAAATAAATTAATTTGTCCGTTGATTCGATTTCGCAGTAATGAATATTTTTATGCATTTTTTACGTTGTCAAATTCAAAGGTTGAAAGACAAAGTGAATATTTTACGAATACTTTGGATGATATTGTGAAGGATTTGAAGCAACCCGTCTATTTTGTTGGGCTATTAAGAAAAGAAGATAAGGATAAGCTATCCTCTTTGATGAATAATGGAAGAGATTACGTTTTATCGAATAGTTTTCCCGAAGCACGATGGATTGCATTGTTGGGTGAGCTGAATCTAAAACAAGGGATAAAAGAAGATATTCAACATGTTACACCTTATTATATGCATGATTTTCCGATTAAGAATTAGTTTAAAAAAATGACAAACACAAACAATGGTATTGGCAATCGGTATAAATTACCAAATGGCTGCGAGATTGTAATTAGAAAAATGACTATAGCAGACCTTGAAGAAGTACATAAGCTTGAATGTCAGATTTATCCTGATCCCTGGACTTTTTCACATTTTTGTCACGAAGTTATGGAAAACAAAGTGAGCTATACTTTAGTAATGGAATTAGAGACAAAGGTAATAGGTTTTGCGGTAACATGGTTTATCCAGGATGAATTACATCTAGCAAATATTGCGATTGATCCTCAATATCGCAATTTAGGACTAGCCAGTTTGTTTATGAATGTTATTTTTGAGGAAGGATTGAAGCGAAAATTAATTAGAGCATTCCTGGAAGTACGAGAAAAAAATTTAGCGGCAATTAATTTATATAAAAAATTTGGTTTTGAAGAAATTGGTGTAAGAAGAAAATACTATCGAAACGGTGAAAATGCGATTGTTATGCAAAGATATTTACCACACACTCATGATTCAAATTTTGAAGTTGCATCGTTTTGATCGAATTTGGAGCTTAGATGTCTTGGTTTAAAAGAAAAGAAAAAGGTGTAATAACCACCGAAAAAAAACATATTCCCGATGGTTTATGGATTCGATGTGATCAATGTAGTGAAATTCTCTATCGAAAGGAGTTGGAACGGAATTTGTATGTTTGCTCAAAGTGTGATCTTCATTTCAAAATTCGAAGTCATCAATATTTTTCAATGCTTCTTGATGAAGGTTCCTTTAGTGAGTTTGACGAAAAAATTTCCTCCGTTGATCCCTTAAAATTCAAGGGAGCAAAGAAATATGCAGATCAATTACGAGATCATGCTAAGAAATCCGGGCTAAATGAAGCCGTAAGATCCGGACGTGGGAAGATTGATGGAATTCCGGTAATTATTTCGGTAATGGATTTTGCTTTTATTGGTGGAAGTATGGGGAGTGTTGTCGGAGAAAAAATTGCACGAGCTATTGAGCTTGCTTACCGGGAAAAATGGCCACTTATAATTATTTCAGCATCCGGTGGCGCAAGAATGATGGAAGGGGCTTTATCCCTTATGCAAATGGCCAAAACATCAGCTTTGTTGGCTAGATATTCTGACAGTGGCGGTCTCTTCATTTCGGTTTTAACAAATCCAACTACCGGTGGTGTAACCGCAAGTTATGCTATGTTAGGTGATATTATACTTGCAGAACCCGGTGCATTAATCGGATTTGCAGGTCCAAGAGTTATTAAACAAACGATAGGTGAAGATTTACCTGAGGGATTTCAGAGAGCTGAATTTCAACTTAAGCATGGTTTTGTTGATGCAATTGTTCCGAGGGTAGAATTAAAAGAAAAAATTAGTCAGATCATTCGAATTCTTTGGAACGCTAACTCTTATGCAAAATAAAACAAAACCTCCTTTTATATTGGTTGTAAATGATGATGGTATTTATGCTTCGGGGATCGCCTCATTAGCCGAAGAAATGAAAAATATTGGCGAGGTTATTGTTGTGGCTCCCTTAAGTGAGCAAAGCGCTGTTGGCCATGCCATTACTTTGCTGTCGCCTCTTAGAGTTACAAAATGCGATAAAAACGGCGAATTTTTTGGTTTCGGAGTTAGTGGTACTCCTGCTGATTGCGTAAAAATAGCATATTGGGCATTATTAAAAGAGCGAAAACCGGATCTAGTCGTATCGGGAATTAATCACGGCTCCAATACTGGGATTAATGTTCTTTATTCCGGAACTGTTTCAGCAGCAACGGAAGGAACAATTTTGGGTGTCCCTTCTATTGCCTTCTCCCTGGCAACATATGAGCCTGCAGATTTTTCATTCGCTGCAAAGTTTGCCGGAAAATTAGCATTAAAAGTTTTGAATAATGGAATGCGGCCGGCAACTTACTTAAATGTCAATATTCCAGCAATTCCGGAAGATCAAATTAAGGGTATAGAAATTACTCGCCAGGGTATGGCGATGTATCGTGAAAATTTTGACATGAGGGTAGATCCCCATAAAAAAACATACTATTGGCTAACGGGTCAAAAAGTGAACCTGGATCAGGAACCACCCGATGCAGATGATATTGCAATTTTAAATAACAAGATATCAATTACACCTATTCATTATGATTTGACTCATTATGAATCGCTTGATGAACTGAGATCGTGGGACTTCGAATTTTCTTAAATGTCTAAACAAACGAATGGTTGGGTTCTTGTATTAGATTATGGTTCGCAATATACTCAACTTATTGCGAGAAGGGTTAGAGAATGTGAGATATATTCGGAAATAAAGCCATACAGTTTCTCGATTGCTGATATAAAGAAAAACCCACCTGGAGCAATTATTCTATCGGGAGGGCCGTCTTCAGTCTATGAAGATAATGCTCCAATTTCCGATCCCAATATTTTTAACCTAGGTTTACCTGTTTTAGGGATTTGTTATGGGCTGCAAATAATGGCTAAGCAATTAGGTGGTAAAGTTGATCCATCAACACAACGGGAATATGGCCCGGCACAATTGCATTTTACCCGAGAAAATGAATTGTTCCATTCCATCCCTGGCAATAATACTGTTTGGATGAGTCATGGAGACAAACTAACCCAACTCCCAAAGGGTTTTGAAATAATTGCTCATACAAATAATTCACCCATTACTGCCATCAAGCATTTTGATCGGAAATTATTTGGAATTCAATTTCATCCTGAAGTAGCTCATACTCACAATGGAAAAAAGATCATCTCAAATTTCCTATTTAATATTTGTAATTTAAATAAAGGATGGACTTCGGAATCATTTTTACATACGACGCTAGAAAAAATAAGAACGGTTGTTGGATCTTCAAAGGTAATATGCGGAGTAAGTGGCGGTGTAGATTCGACTGTTCTTGCCGAGCTTCTCCACAGGGCCATTGGTAACCAACTGGTAGCAATTATTATTGATAATGGCTTGTTGCGAGAGAATGAAGCAGAACAAGTAATACATATGTTTGATAGTAAATTGAAAATTCCACTGAATTGTGTAGATGGGACTGAAATATTTTTACAAAGACTGAGAAATGTATTTGATCCGGAAGAAAAAAGAAAAATCATTGGTGAAACTTTTATTTATCTCTTTGAACATGAAGCACGGAAATTTAAAGGTATACAATTTTTAGCACAGGGTACTTTATATCCGGACGTGATTGAAAGCCAGTCTAGTGTTGGGCCATCAGCCACAATAAAATCTCATCACAATGTAGGTGGCCTCCCTGAAACTATGAATTTGGAATTGCTGGAACCATTGCGTGAGCTCTTTAAAGATGAAGTTCGGCGAATCGGTAAGTTTCTAAATATACCCGATGAGTTATTAAATCGACATCCGTTCCCGGGGCCCGGATTAGCGGTACGAATTATTGGTGATATTACCGATGAGAAACTTGTTATTGTAAGGCGTGCTGATAAAATTTTCATTGATGAGTTAAAATCATTTGGATACTATAACAATGTATGGCAGGCATTTGCAGTATTGTTACCCGTACGTTCCGTCGGGGTTATGGGTGATGAAAGGACTTATGAAAATGTCATAGCTTTACGGGCAGTGACTAGCGTTGATGGCATGACAGCTGATTGGGCAGAAATTCCCACTAAACTGTTGGCAAAAGTATCTACTAGAATTGTTAATGAAGTAAAGGGAGTTAACAGAGTGGTTTATGATATCAGTTCTAAACCTCCAAGTACAATTGAATGGGAATAACTGGTTTATAAAACATTTGAAGCATTGTGTATAAGTTTGAATTTCATTGTTTTTCTCTTTAATTTTACAAATCAAGCTAATGAAAAATTAAAATGTTATCACTCTTTATCATTAAGGAATTACCGGTTTTAATCGAAATAATAAATATGCACTTTCCATTAGGTTATTAATTATTTAAATTTAGTGGCTTAAGATGTGTGGAATAATCGGCTATATTGGTAAAAGGCAAGCGGTTCCAGTTATCATGGAAGGTTTAAAAAGACTGGAATACCGTGGATATGATTCAGCTGGCATAGCCGTACAAACTGATTCTCATATTCAAGTGGCAAAACGTTCCGGGAAAATTGCGGAACTTGAAGATGAAATACAATCAGTTGAGCTTTCAGGTAATCTTGGTATTGGACATACCCGTTGGGCAACCCATGGTGCACCGAATAAAATAAATGCACACCCACATTCGGACTGCAACCAACGAATTGCTCTCATCCATAATGGAATTATTGAAAATTATTCTTCAATCAAAACTGAATTAGAAAAGAGTGGCCATATTTTTACTACTGAGACAGATACGGAAGTTCTTTGCCATTTGATTGAAGCGTTTTATGTTGATAATTTTGAAAAAGCTATTCGTTATGCATTGGCTGAAATTGAGGGGACTTATGGTATCCTTGTCATTTCAAAAGATGAGCCTGATTGCATAGTTGCTGCTAGAAATGGCAGTCCTTTACTAATCGGAATTGGGAAGGATGAGAATTTTGCGGCTTCGGATGCAACTGCTATTATTAATTATACTCGGGATGTTGTATACCTTGACGATGGAGAGTTAGCAATCCTTCATTCTAAATCCTTTACAACCAAAACAATTGGAGATCAGCCTGTAGAAAAATATGTAGAAAAAGTTTCATTTGATCTTGAATCAGTCGAAAAAGGTGGCTTTGAACATTTTATGCTTAAAGAAATCTTTGATCAACCGGAAACTATTGCCAATTCAATGCGAGGAAGATTAATACCGGAAGAAGGTAATGTTCGTTTAGGCGGTTTAGAAAGTAGGATCGATCAATTATTGAAAGCAAGCAGATTTATAATTACAGCGTGTGGAACCAGCTGGCATTCCAGCCTGATCGGTGAATATATTTTTGAGGAATTCTGGCGAATACCGGTTGAAGTAGACTATGCCTCAGAATTTCGGTATAGGCATCCGGTTCTTGATCATGAAACGATCGTTTTGGCAATCAGTCAATCCGGAGAAACTGCGGATACACTAGCTGCAGTACGTGAAGTAAAAAAATTACGCTATCCGGTTTATGGAATTTGTAATGTAGTCGGCAGTAGCATCGCAAGAGAAACCGTTGCCGGCGTTTATCTTCATGTGGGACCGGAAATTGGAGTTGCTTCTACAAAGGCTTTTACTGCCCAGGTAACAGTCATAACACTCATTGCTTTACTTTTGGCTCGCAAGAAATGGATGAGCAGGCGAGAGGGACAGGACATAATACGAGAATTGCAATCTATTCCTGACAAGATTCAAAAAATCCTTGATGCAAATGAACAAATACAAGAGTTGGCAAATTTATATCACGAATCAAGAAATTTTCTTTATCTTGGCAGAGGCCATAATTTTCCCGTTGCATTGGAAGGTGCATTAAAGTTAAAAGAGATATCCTATATTCATGCTGAAGGATATCCAGCCGCTGAAATGAAGCATGGCCCCATTGCATTGATAGATGAAAATATGCCAGTCGTTTTTTTAGCCAATAAAGATAAAAGCTACGAAAAGATATTAAGTAATATCCAAGAGGTGAAAGCACGACGTGGCAGAGTAATTGCTGTAGCGACAGAAGGTGATAAAGATATAGCTAAATTAGTAGATCATGTGATTTATGTTCCTGCTACTTTAGATTTTCTATCTCCCTTATTAACAATCATTCCTTTACAATTATTGGCTTATCATATTGCAATTTTACGCGGATGCAATGTTGACCAGCCAAGAAACTTAGCCAAAAGTGTAACAGTAGAATAAACACATCTGAATTTCTGAAGCTTATTCATAATATTCATACGAGAGGAGGTATACCTGTTTGATTAACCGGGTTAGTTACTTAGTTTTATTCATACTTTTCTCAAATAATCTACTTGCTTTCCAAAATTCTAGCTTTGGTAGTCAAACTCAGCTAAAAAAAGTGCCATATATCAAAGAGGTTGAAAACATATTTCCAAAGGTACTGGATCACTTTACAAACGGTAGATATGAGTTAGTAGATGAAGTATTAAAGAGTTTGTTGGAAATTTATCCAATTAATCACCGGATTACCGGAATGCTCTACATTTTAAGTAGATCACAATATGAACAGGGAAAATACCGGGAAGCAGTAGTTAACCTGCAAACACTAATCGAAAATTATAAAACCAGTGAATACTTAGAAGACGCTTTTTACCTAAAATCAATCATTGCATTCAAGCAAAATCGATATTTAGATGCCTCTCGTTCACTCCTTGAAATTCTTGAAAACAAACCTGGTATGAATCCTAAAACTACAATTCTGAAAAACCTTTCAGTCTTACTTGTCGATTATGTAGATTATGAAAATGTTCAAGCATTACGAAATAGATATATTTCAGCGCAAAACCAAAGTTTATTTATACTGTCGGACGCCATAAAAACCTATCGTCAGGGTGATGTTCAGAATGCGATTTTAATATTAGAGAAAATTATAAAGGATATTCAAAATGAAGGATTGAGAGAAGAATTCAATCAGTATTTAGTGGCTATTAAAAATGCACCGCATGCGAATTTGAAAGTAGGTGTAATTTTGCCGTTATCTGGATTTTTTGCCGAAGAAGCAAAAAGTTTGTTGCGAGGGATTCAGTTTGCTTTAAATAACAATCCTATCGCTAAAGAGTTAGGGATTGAGTTAGATATAATTGATACCCAAGGTGAAATATTACCGACTATAGGTTTAACTACGGCCCTGGTCGAGAACTATAATGTCATCGGGATAATTGGGGAATTAGAGAGTGATAAGACAGCAATTGTAGCTAAGATAACAGAACGCTTAGAAATTCCGGTTATTGCACCTACTGCGATAGAATCCGGTTTGAGCAATATCAGCAATAATCTTTTCCAGATGACTCCGGATATTTCTGTAATTGGTGAAAAAACAGCAGAATTTGCATTTAATTATTTAGATTTGAAATCGTTCGCGATTCTTGCGCCAGCTGATAAATATGGGAGAAATATTGCTGACAGTTTTGCCCAAAAGATTGATCAGTTAAATGGGACCATTGTGGCGGAAACCTGGTATTATGAGGGTGTTACTGACGTGCGTAAGCAAATCAGCCAGTTTCGAAAAATTGGATTACAAAAAATGACGCGGGATTCAATTTTGTTCGAAAACCCGTTTTACAATCGCAGTGAAGTGGACTCGGTTATAAATGAATTAAAAAGAATTGAATCAAAAGAAAAAGAGAAAAAAGGTAAAAAGAAAATAATCAAACCTGTTGATTCCACAGCCACGCCCGTTACTTCAATAGATGGAATTTTTCTTCCGGTTTATACAGAGCAAATATCTTACGTAACACCTCAACTGGCACTTTATAATATTAAAGCCCAACTTTTGGGTGGTAATTATTGGAATGATTATGACGTTTTGAATGACAACGATAAATATGTAGATGGTGCTATATTTTCAACAGATATTATGATTGACGAGACCGATTTAAACTATATAAGATTCAGGAATAATTTTCGACTGGCAATGGGGACTACACCAGGGAAATTAGAGATAACAGGATTTGATTCTATGAATTTTTTGCTGGAAGGTCTAAAATCCGCTACAAACTCTCGAAAAGAGCTACTAAACAGGTTGAAAAATATTCGTTCTTTTGATGGAATAGTAAGTAGATATATTTTTGAGGAGAACCAAAGAGTTAATACCAATTTAACGTTTTTACAGTTTCAGAACAATTCAATCCGAAAAATTGACCTGAGGTAAATATGAATGAGATAACACAAAGTTAATTCTAACGTTATTATAATGCTCTATTCAATACTTTACCTTGATTTTAGACAATAAAACTTTTATTATTGTGAATGATAAAAAAAGTGCAAAAAATGACAAAAAATGAAGAAATTCTAAATCAACTAAAAAATGCCGATAATTTACCTCGCCATATCGCTGTTATTATGGATGGGAATGGCAGATGGGCTGGGCAACGAGGTTTGAATCGTGTAAAAGGCCATCGGGAAGCTATTAAATCAGTTCGTGACGTCGTTGAAGCGTGCGCTGAATTAGAAATTGATATTCTTACATTGTATACTTTTTCAATGGAGAATTGGAAACGTCCCCGTGATGAAGTTAGTGCATTGATGCATTTATTGGTCAATACTATTAGAGATGAGTTAAATGATTTAATTAAAAATAATGTTCGTTTAATAACGATTGGCCAATTAGAAGATTTGCCTTTACTTACTCGAAAAAGTTTGAATTATGCGATTGAAAAGACTCAACATTGTACTGGATTAACACTAAATCTCGCCCTGAGCTATGGCGGAAGGAGAGAAATTGTCGACGTAACAAAAGTAATTTCGCAAAAAGTAAAATCAGGCGAAATATCCATTGATGATATTGATGAGGTATTATTTTCAAATTTCCTTTACACGGCAAATTTGCCGGATCCAGATCTATTGGTGAGAACAAGTGGTGAAGCTCGTTTGAGTAATTTTCTTTTATGGCAACTAGCTTATACAGAAATCTATATAACAGATGTACTATGGCCGGATTTCAGAAGAGATAATTTATATCAAGCTATTCAGTCGTACCAGAAAAGAGAACGACGATATGGAAGGGTCAGCGAGCAATTATTGCCATCATAAGAAATATGAATAGCAGGGGAACTTTATTATATTCAATAGGTTGGTCTTAAAGGAAAAAATAAGAGATAATGATCTATTGTTTACATATAAGTATTTTAACTTTAACTTTAGTAATTCATAAAACCGAATGAAATTTCGAAAAATATTATCCTTTACAACCATTGGATTCGTAATTATTCTAATCGGGATATTTATGTTCTGGAAAAGCTATTCGGTTGAAGATCGATTGAAAGAATACATTTTATCTGAGGTGCAGCCATATTTTGAAGGCAAGTTAAAAATTGACAAGCTCTATTTATCTCCAAAATCAATATCATTAAAAAGAGTCTCACTAGAACTTCCAAAACAATCAGTCCAACTAAATATTGAAAATCTCAAATTTGGATTTAGTTACTACAATGCCTTAAAATATAATTTTAGTCCAATCCGAATTATCTCCGATGTAGTGTTGGAAAAGCCTGTTTTCCGGATAAAAAGAAATCCCACTAAAGATCCAAATAGCAAATCTGAACAGCCCAAAATCGATTTGGAGAACTTAAAACAAACTTATGAAAATACCTTATTAGATATAAATTTTATTGGAAAGCTTGTAATAAAAGAAGGCTCCGTCGTTTGGGTTAATAGCTTGAATGAAGAAATATCTCTTATTAGTAATCTTGAGGGTTGGATAAGTACAAAAGACATGTCAAAATCTGTTGTGAGGCTATCCGGAAGGTTGTTTGCTTCAAGGAATGAAAATGTAATTCTTGAAGGTCAAGCTAATTTACTGGCCGGGAGGATAGATTCCGTCTCTGTCAGTCTTTGGGATAACCACTTATCAACATCTATTCCATCGATTTATCCAAAGATATTGAAAATTGAAAAAGGAAAATTGATGGGCCGTGGGGTTTTAAAGGAAAAACCAAACGGTAGTTTAACTCTGGATGGTGAAATTTCTATTACAGACGCCGATTTGACCCTTTTCCAAGGCAAATTGAAACTTGATTATTTTAATTCTAAAGTTAAAATTAACGATTGGAATTTGGAACTCATATCGTGTAATTTTAATTGTTATGATAGCCATTTTGAAATTGCTGGAAATATTTATAACATTTTTCATCCTGAATTTGATTTAACTGTTCAATCGAATCAAACAAATCTGGAAAAAGTTTATAATGAAATTTGGGGAGGTAAAACAACAATTGGTTTAAAAGGATTGGCGGATTTTGATGTACATGTGACAAATACTACCCAAAATCCTATTTTTTCCGGTTCAATAGATCTTGCAAATTTTGAAATCTTCGGTGAAAAGTTTACTTCGGTGGAAACTTATTTTAATTATTCTTCCGGCAAATTCTTGATTGAAAAAGCTAAAGGTTTTTATCATAATCTTTTTCTGGATAGCAAAGGCGTCATATCAATAAAACCTGAGAATCCAACATTATCTATGGATATCAAAGTTTCGGGCGATCTTACTAAAATTGAGAAAGTTGCACAAAAGCTCAACAAAGAATTGGTTACTCTTCCATTTAATGTGAACGGTCATTTTGAAAGTGATTTTAAAAAGTATTCATTTTTTTCTGATATTCAAATATCAGGTGTAACTTTAGACAGTAGCCAGATACCTGTGATCGAGGGCAAACTGAATTTTTATGATGACAATTTTGAATTGATTGTTGATTGTGACGAAAATCCATTCAAGCTTGATGTAAAAGTAAAACTCAATAATCATTCTCCGCAGTTTTTCGTCAAATTTGAAAATTTCGGTGGAAATTTATGGGAAATAGCAAACATTCCACTTCATCATCATTTAAAAAAATTACTGCTGTTAAGCGGAGAAGTAACCGGAGACAGGAATTATTCTACTTATACCCTTAACGCAAATCGAACAATCTATACCGGTGAATCAAATTTATTATTTAAAATAGATGGTGTGTTTAGTTCATCTGATGAAAATACGCAAATCCAGGGAGATATCTCTTATCATTCTGATACTGGTGGGAATATCCCCGGTTACCTGGATTTGGAGATTGGGCCTGAGTATTTGAATGTGAAACAGTATCAATTAGGGGATTTTTATTTTGCAAATGGAAGGCTCGAATTAAGCGGGGATCGCAAAATTGAAGGTAAATTAGAGCTAAAAAATGCAGATATTATCTATATTTTGGATGGTGTTTTACTTAACCCCAGTTTTGATGTGCTGGGCCAAATTAACGGCGAAATTAATCTCAGTGGATCTGTGGATGCTCCAATTGTAGATAGTGATTTACGTTTTTCAGATATTATTTTTAAAGGAGAGGGGTATTATTCCGGAGAGGCGTTGTTGAACCTGGTTCGAAATAAGCTTACTATTGAAAGGCTTAATTTGTTTAAAGAAGACAACCCTCTGTTTGAAGCAACCGGAACTATTGATCTCAAGAAACAGATGTTGGATGTCAAGGTTAAGGGAACAGATACAGACATTTCGACTGTTTTGAATTTAATCTTAAAAGACTTTGATTATCTAAAAGGTTCAGGAGATTTTGACCTAACGATTCGAGATAGTTTTAAACAACCTGAAATTAACGGAGAAATCACCGCTAGGGATGGATGGTTATTTTTTATACCATATGATACATTAAAAATGAAAATAGGAAAATTTCCAAACTTAATCGCTTCAAATGGGAATTATTTGTCGACAAACGGTTCTAAGTCAGAAAATGATAGTACTCTTGCCGGACTTTATATTCAAAATGCTACCATTCAAAAAAATGAAAAATTTATAATTACAGGTACAGGCTATTTGCCATTTACTTCTGAATTAGATATGGACATTCGACTTAATGGCGAGGGAGACGCGTTAGCAATTTTGTTTAGTGACATGCCTGAAGTTTTGGAAACAGAGAGTGAAGCAAAATTTAAATGGGAATTTGGAGGGAGTTATAGCAATCCCGTTTATACGGAGGGTGAAGTTCTCCTGAAAAATGGAAAGGTTAAATTAAAAAGTATTGCCCAGGTTGTAGAAAATATTGAAGCAACCGTGAAATTAAACCCGGTTAATCAATTTGTTTCAGTAACTAACTTAAGTGGTACAATTAAAAAACATTCTTTTTATGCATTTACTAAATTTGATTCATTAAACTATAATAATAATTCGAATCCCTTATTCATTACAGAATGGGGGCTTAATTTCGGAACTATCTATTTTAAATCTGATGAAACAGATCAAAAGGGTGTTCCTTTGAATATCCCAGGTGCAATGAAGCCCGATGAAAATGGGTGGTTCGTGGTTAAAGGGAAAGATAATAAGGAATATTTTACGATATCAGGTCCTGAAGAACATCCTGTAGCAACAGGAGAAATCTTTGTCAGTAATGCAGCGTTTACTTTTCCGTTTGAATTTGAGGAGCCCATTCCACTTGAGCCTAGTTTGACAGAAAAAATACTAGATAGTATGGTTTGGGATGTGCATTTAGTGCCGGTTAAGGATGTTCGTTACGTAAAGCAGTTACCTGGTTTTTTTGACAATATTTGGATTAATGCAACAATCGATCCGATAAGCGATTTGCATTTCACAGGTATATTTGAGGATGATACCTTTCGTTCAGAAGGGGTACTCCAATCGACGAGAGGTACTATTGAATACCTGGATTTCAATTTTGGAATTGAAAAATTTGCAGCCGAGTTCGATAAAAATGATATTTTCCCAATAGTTTACGGTAGAGCTAGAACAACATTTACTGATTCTCTGGGAATCCCATCTAATATTTATTTAACGATGTATCTTTATGATCCTGAAACAAAACAAGAGTTAGAAAAAGGTAGATGGGATGAAGATGTCAGATTTAGATTGTCTTCTGATAATCCTAATATAGTAGGATCAAATGAAATCCAGGTTTTAGCGAGTTTGGGTTATTCTGTGCAAAGTTTCCCGGATAAAGCTAAGGATGTGATTGGTATTAGCACTGACAATCTAATATTTAGACCGCTTTTTCGCCCAGTTGAAAGGAAATTAGAGCAGACTTTGGGCTTAGATGTTATTCGATTTCGATCAAGTTTTGCAAAAAATATTATATTTCTAAATTCAAATGCGTACAGCAAAATAGATACCAGGCATCGTAGGTATTTACTCTTCCGAAGTACACAGCTGACAGTTGGCAAATACCTCAGTAAAAATGTATTTCTATTATATTCGGGACAATTAGAAGTTGGGCTGGATCCAATTTACCAGAGAGATGGCCTGGGATTAAGACATTCATTAGATCTGGAATATAGAATTTACCCAAATTTGTTGTTGGAACTACAGTATAATTATGATCGTTTACTTCTCACTGAAAGAGATGATAAACGGATTCAAATTAGACATTTTTTTGAATTTTAAAATAGTTTGGAGGTACAGACCTAATGTTGAAACGATCGTACAAAATTATTATATTTCTGTCATTTTTTTGCTTAAACATTACGGTATTTTGTTCTTTGACAATTGCACAAAAGAAATCTATTAAAATAATTAGTGTCTCTGTAGTAGGTAATCAAACCACCGACGCGAATATTATTTTGATGACAGCCGGATTGACAGAAGGAAGTGAAATATCCGGAGATCAAATCCAAAAGTCAATAAAACAGCTTTGGGGATTGGGTATTTTTTCTGATATTCAATTAAGAGTGGAACGTCAAGTAGGAGATAATTATTACTTAAGATTGGAATTAACTGAACATCCACGTGTTGAGAGTTATTCGTTTGAAGGCAACAAAAAAATTAAAGAAAGAGATCTTCAAGAAGCTTTGAACCTTTATCCGGGCCAAATCTATAATCCTTCAAAAATCGTAAGAAATGAAAATACAATCCTTAAGCTCTATGAGGAAAAGGGTTTTTTGTTGACAAGTGTGGCCGCTGATACCAATAAAAGCGATAAACCAAACCGTGTTAAACTTGTTTTCAATATCGATGAAGGGCAAAAAGTAAATATTAAAAAAATATCCTTCACGGGTAATACAAACTTCGATGATGGAAAGCTAAAAAAGCAACTAAAGGACACGAAAGAAAACAAGTGGTGGTGGTTTGGGGGAGATTTTAAAAAGAAAGAGTATGAGGAAGATAAAGATAGACTGCTTGCTTTCTATCGAAAAAATGGTTTCCGAGATGTGGAAATCGTCAAAGATTCTATCTATTATGATGAAACTCGTGAGAATTTGTTCATAGATATCACGGTTCAAGAAGGTGTTCGTTACAGAATACGAAAAATTACTTGGGAAGGAAATGAACTGTTTGATACAGTTCTGCTAAGCAATTTACTGAACATTAAAGAGGGAGATTATTATAACCAGGAAGAATTACAGAAAGCAGTAACGGATAAATTAAGCAGTATCTATTATGATTATGGCTATATTTTTACGCAAGTAGTTCCGCAAGAAATTCCTGTAGGACAAGATCAATTAGATATTAAATTCATTATTCACGAAGGTGATCCTGTAACAGTCCGGAAGATTCTTGTTGAGGGAAACACCAAAACCAAAGAAAAAGTAATACGTCGAGAGTTGAGGATTCTACCAGGCGATGTATTTAGTCGTGCTGCTCTTATGCGTAGCCATCGTGAAATATTCATTATGAATTATTTTAGTAATGTAATCCCTGATGTTCGCACTGTTAACCAAGAGCAAGTAGATATACTATTTACGGTAGAAGAAAAATCTACTGACCAAGCCAACATGTCGGCTGGATGGAGTGAACGGGACCGCCTTATAGGAAGTCTCGGAGTCGGTATGAATAACCTATTTGGGAATGGACAACGATTAAATTTTGATTGGACATTTGGCCGTTATTTTAGAAACTTTCAAATAGGATTTACAGAGCCATGGCTTTTCGATACCCCAACTTTGGCAGGTATCTCACTTTATGATTCAAAGCGGGACAATTCCATTTTTTACGGTTATAAGCAAACTAGTCGTGGTGGAACGTTTAGAGTTGGACGAAGAATGCGATGGCCGGATAATTATTTTCGTAGCGATTTCATCTATAGGATTGACCAAACCAGTCTCTCAGATTTCTCAGAGCGAATCGCAAAGCTTAATCCCAATGGAATTGCTACTGAAAATTGGCCATTAACCAGCAGCAGTATAACCTATGCTCTTTCTCGAGATAGCCGGGATCGCGCAGAATTTCCGACGAGAGGTTCTGAGTTTTCTATAACCAATGAATTCGCTGGAAAAGTTCTCGGTGGTAATGTTGCGTATCATAAACATATATTTTCGTTTAACGGATATTATCCATTTCTTTGGAAATTGGTTCTACACACGAATACGGATGTGGGTTATCTTGATGGTTTTGGATCTGACTCTCGAATTCCGTATTTAGAATTATTCTTTATTGGAGGTGCAGGATTAACTCGATCAACACCGTTAAGAGGATATGATGACCCACTTTCCGGAAACGGTGGGGCTGCTTTGGTAAGTGGTGGAAGAACTTTATTAAAACAACAGTTGGAAATTCGAATGCCATTTCTAGATAATCCGACAGCTTATGGATTGGTATTTGCAGAAGCTGGAAATATTTGGAGTAATATTGGTGATACGGATCCATTTGATTTAAAAAGATCAATAGGAGTAGGAATTCGAATCTTCATGCCCATGTTGGGGTTGATTGGTTTTGATTATGCATATGGTTTTGACAATTTTGAAGATGGTAAACGTTTTGGTGGTTGGAAACCTCATTTTGTATTTGGCCGGGGGTTTTAAATTTTGTGAATTAATAGTACTTGAAATAAAGGAGAGTGGTGATAAAGTGAAAGCTCGAAATTTATTATCGATGGTTATAATCAGTAGTGTTCTTATAGTTGGTAATTCAATTGCACAACAAAAATTTGGATATGTCGATTCTCAAAAGATATTAGCGAGCTACAAAGGAGCCCAAGATGTGCAAAAACAATTGGATGCCAAAAATCAGGAATGGCAGCAGGAATTGCAAGATTTGCAAACTGCAATGCAGGAAAAGAATAAGCAGTTAGAGCAACAAGGATTAATGCTCAGTGAAAAAAGAAAAACCGAATTGCAACGTGAAATTCAGACGATGTACGATTCATATCAAAGATTTCAAAATCAAAAATGGGGCCAAAATGGAGATGCCTTCAAGTTACAAAACGAATTATTGAAACCTATTTTTGACGTAATCAACAAGGTTATTAAGGATATCGGTGTAGCAGAGAATTTCGACTTTATTTTTGATAGTGTTGCTGGAAACATTCTTTATGCCAGTGACAAACAACCTAATTTAACCGACAAAGTTATCGAAGAATTAAATAAAAGTATCACGGAATAGCTATCTGTCAAGTTACCCTGGAATAGGAATCTTATAAATCGCTATCGATTAATGAAACTTTCGGATATAGCCAATTTGGTCGATGGCAAGACTATTGGCGATGGAAATACCGAAATAAAGGGTATTGCATCTTTAGAATACGCAAGAATAGGTGATATTTCTTTTCTAACCAATCGTAAATATCATCATTTCATAGAATCAACAAAAGCTTCTGCTCTTATTTTACCGCTTGATAATTGGGATTGTAAAATCCCTTTTATTCTTTGCGAAAATCCAAATGTTGCATTTGCCCTGTTGATGCAGCATTTTTATAATCATGTTAAAATTCAAAAGGAAGGGATCCATCCAACAGCAATTCTTGAAGAAAAGGTGAGATTGGGAGATGGAATTTCAATAGGCGCTAATGTTTACATTGAAGAGGGTGTCAAAATTGGTCATCATTCAACTATCTTTCCGAATTGTTTTATTGGCTCAAATACCTTAATTGGTGATGAAGTAACAATTTATCCGAATGTAACCATTAGAGAAGAAATTGAAATTGGCAATCGTGTTATTATACATGCAGGTTCGGTAATCGGCAATGATGGATTCGGTTATGCTGAGAATGAAGGTCAATACTCAAAAATTCCACAAGTTGGCAGAGTGATTATAGAAGATGATGTCGAAATTGGCGCCAATTGTTGTATCGATCGGGCAACCCTTGGTGCAACTACAATAAGACGAGGAGTTAAGTTGGATAATCTTATTCAGATTGCCCATAATGTAGAAATTGGAGAAAACTCTGTCATTGCTGCTCAAACTGGGATTTCGGGAAGTTCTAAAATTGGGAGAAATGCAAAATTTGGTGGACAGGTTGGACTGGCTGGACATATTATCATTGGTGAAAATGTTGCAATTGGAGGACGGGCTGGTGTAACCAAATCACACCCGGATAATTTAGTTTTATCTGGATTTCCAGCTCGGCCACACAAAGAACAATTAAAATTGGAAGCGTCTATCGGTAAGGTCCAAAAGTTAATAAAACGAGTTAGAGAGCTTGAAGAAAAAGTGGCTCAGTTGGAAAAGTTAGTGGATTAAGAAAAATAAATAAAATCATGATGGTGATGAATGATAAAAAAACAACGAACGATTAAAAAATCGGTTTCCTTAGCAGGAGTTGGTTTACACACTGGAAATATGACTCATTTAAAATTTTGTCCGGCTCCGGAAAATACAGGGGTTCGGTTTGTTCGGGTTGATTTAGATCATCGGCCTGAAATCCCCGCTTTAATTGATTATGTTGTAGATATTTCTCGCGGAACGACTATTGCAAAAGGTGAGGATAAGGTCCATACTGTTGAACATGTATTGGCTGCAATATTTGGATTGGATATTGACAATGTATATGTCGAACTGGATGGAAACGAGCCACCAGTATTTGATGGAAGCGCCTTACTGTTTGTAGAAAAACTAAAAGAAGCCGGGGTAGAAGTCCAAGAGGCTCAAAGAAATATTTTCGTCATTGATGAGACTATAACATATAGCGAAGAGAATCGTGGAGTTGATATTGTTGTTTTTCCATCAGATGAATTTCGTATAACGTTTATGGTAGATTATCAAAACCCAGCACTAGGAACACAATATACATCCATGTACTCGTTAAATGATGAATTTGAATCGGAATATGCTTCCGCTCGTACTTTTTGTTTTTTGCATGAGGTTGAAGAACTTGCAAACAATGGTCTAATTAAGGGGGGGAATTTAGATTCCGGGTTGGTGATTATCGATAGAGAACTTGATGATAATGAATTGAATCGGCTTAAGGATCTACTTAAACTCAATGACAAAATAAAGCCAAGCACAAATGGTATGTTGAATGATGTACAGCTTCGCTTTAAAAATGAACCTGTACGTCATAAAACGCTAGATTTGATTGGTGATCTGGCACTTCTTGGAATGCCTATTCAAGCACATGTGCTTTGTGCTCGTTCCGGTCATAAAGCAAATGTAGAATTGGTAAAACAAATTCGTAAATTGTATGATAAGAAAATGCTTGCCAAGAAATACAAAAGTGGAGACAATAAATCTCTATTTGATATTCAGTCGATTCTAAAAGTGATGCCCCACCGCTACCCATTTCTTTTGGTAGATCGAATTGTTGACATTGTTCCAAAAGAAAAAGTAGTAGGAATTAAAAATGTGACAATCAATGAACCGTTTTTTCAAGGTCACTTTCCAGGACACCCAATTATGCCGGGAGTATTAATCATTGAAGCAATGGCACAGGTAGGTGGATTTATGATGCTTGACAGTGAAGAAAATCCGGAAGATAAATTAATGTATTTCACAGGACTTGATAATGTTCGGTTTCGCAAACCTGTCGTTCCTGGAGACCAAATCCGGTTTGAATTAGAGATGGTTAAGTATCGTAGAGGATTTTGTAAAATGAAAGGTAAGGCTTTTGTTGATGATAGAATGGTTGCTCAGGCCGATTTAATGGCTGCAGTTGTTGATCGCAACCCGAAAACCGATAATGATAACACTTCCAACACAAAAGAATAAAACATTGGCTGAAATTCATCCGACCGCACTGGTTAATCCAGGTGCGGAATTAGGTAACGATGTAAGAATTTCTCCTTTTAGTATCATTGAAGATAAAGTAATAATTGGTAATAATACGTCGATCGGTTCAAACGTTCTCATTGTAAAGGGCACACGCATTGGCGATAATTGCGAAATTCACCATGGTGCAATTCTTGGCGCAGCTCCACAAGATATAAAATATCATTCTGAAGAAACAACTCTTGAAATTGGAGATAATACCATCATTCGCGAATACTGCACACTTAACCGGGGAAGCATTGATCGCTTTAAAACGGTAATTGGATCTAATTGTTTTCTTATGACTTATGTGCATGTTGCACATGACTGTATATTAAGTGATCATGTTATTATTGCCAATTCAGTAAACATGGCAGGCCATGTTGAAATTCAAGATTATGTTGGAATTGGCGGACTTGTTCCTATCCACCAATTTGTGCGAATCGGGAAACATGCTTTTATTGGTGGTGGATTTAGAATTCCAAAAGATATACCACCGTTCTTACTAGCAGCGGGTGAACCTTTAGAATATGCCGGAACAAATAGCGTAGGACTTAGACGTCGTAATTTCAGCAAAGAAGCAATTAATCGCATTTCAAAAGCATATAAAATATTATTTCGAAGTAAGTTAAACGTGTCCCAAGCAGTTAGTAGAATCAAAGAAGAATTTGAAGTGATTGATGAAATCAAAGAAATCATCGATTTTATTGAATCAAGTGAAAGAGGTATTCTAAAATAATGAATCAATGGCGATTATTAGTAACTCCTCAAAAAAGAGGTGCGATCAATATGGCGCTGGATTCGGTAATCGCCGATTCTGTGGCGAAAGGCTTGTCTCCGCCGACAATTCGATTCTATGATTGGAATCCCTACTGTTTATCCATCGGATTTAACCAAACCATTTCTGAAATTGAATATGTCAGTTGTCAGGAGTTAGGAATTGATGTAGCTCGTAGACCCACCGGTGGCAGAGCTGTCTTACATGCTAAAGAATTTACTTATGCAGTTATAATTCCTGCGGGTAATCCGGTTTTTCGTAAATCAATTTTGGGAACTTATCAAATAATATCAGATTGGTTATTGGAAGGTTTACGAAAACTTGGTATAAATGCACAACAAAGTGAGAAACGGGATCGTAACAGTGTAAATCCTGATTACGAAAAATTTTGTTTTGCTTTGCCACTAAGATATGAAATTATGGTTAACAATAGGAAGTTAATAGGAAGCGCTCAACGCCGGTTTCCAGGTGTTGTTTTACAACACGGTTCAATATTAATTGGATCGGAACACCTCAAAGCTGCTAAGGTTTTTGACAATAACCAGCAAGCTCGAAAAATGATGGAGAAATACTTGCAAAAGCATACTGCGTGTTTAGAAGAATTTCTGTGCCATATTCCTGATATTAATGATTTTGCAAAAATGATGTCTCAGATTTGGGAAAAAATGGTTCAAGTGAGTGTGCATCATGGAAGAATTTCCAATTCCGAAATGAAGGCAGCTGAATCTATTCAATCAAAATATAGCTTGCTGGAAACCGAGGAATTTCATATCAATCTAAACTACCAGTCACAATTTATTGAGGTATGTTGATGAAACGGATCGCGCTCCTCGGTGCTAGTGGATCAATTGGAAGAAATACTCTTGAGGTAATTAGCAATTATCCGGAAAAATTTAAGGTCAGCTTATTAAGCGTTCACACACAAGTCGATTTTGCCGTAGAAAAAGCCCAGGAACTAAAACCGGAAGCGGTTATATTTACAGATAATAACGATGTTTATGATGCCATCGATCTATTAGAAAAACAAAACATAGCCGTATATATTGGCGATGACGGTCTTGAAGAAGCACTGAAAAATTGTCATTATGATTTATTGGTGAATTCACTTGTTGGGGGTATTGGACTCGTACCAACTCTTACTGCTATTCAGCAGGGAAAACCAGTTGCTTTAGCGAACAAAGAAACGATGGTGATGGCAGGTGAATTAGTAAACAGTGAACTCGATAAACACAATGTTTCTTTGATACCCATTGATAGTGAACATAGCGCAATTTTTCAATCACTCAGAGCAGGAAATGCGAATGAAATCAGCAAGATTATATTAACGGCGTCAGGCGGACCTTTCTACGATCTTCCGAAAGAAAAGCTCTCAAGTGTTACACGCGATCAGGCCTTGAAGCATCCAACATGGGAAATGGGTAAAAAGATTACGATTGATTCGGCGACGTTAATGAATAAGGCATTGGAGATAATAGAAGCTAAATGGCTTTTCGACCTGGACGTTTCACAAATTGAAGTAGTAGTTCATCCTCAATCCATTATTCATTCTATGGTTGAATTCTGTGATGGTTCGGTAATCGCACAGATGGGCTTGCCGGATATGAGGGTACCAATTCAGTTTGCTATTACTTACCCTGAGCGTAAACCGGTTAATGTTGGCCGATTAGATTTGACAAAAGTGGAAAACCTTGTTTTTAAATCACCGGATACTGACAAATTTCCTTCATTGACACTTGGTTATGAGGCGGCTAAAATCGGTGGAACAATGGGCTCTACGCTAAATGCCGCTAACGAAGTTGCCGTTGACGCTTTCCTTAACAATCAAATTAAATTTACAGATATAACAAAATTGGTTAAAATGGCCATGATGAATCATACGGTAATTAATAACCCTACTTTAGACGATGTAATTGCATCTGATAGTTGGGCAAGACAGGAGGTTTATAAATGCATTTCTTAAGTATATCTTCAAACGTTCTCCTTGTAGTTGTGGGGATTGGCATGCTAATTTTTATTCACGAACTAGGGCATTTCCTGGTAGCAAAAAAGATTGGCGTCAGGGTCTATGCATTTTCACTGGGCTTTGGGCCAGCCATTTTCAAGAAGAAAGTAGGTGAAACTGAATATTGTTTATCCATCTTACCTTTAGGCGGTTATGTAAAACTAGCCGGCGAGATGCACTCTAAAGAAAATACAGGTGAAGAATGGGAATTTGTGTCAAAAACAATCGGGCAGCGCGCTGCTGTCCTGTGCGCCGGCGTCGCGTTAAATGCCTTACTTGCATTTGTCGCGTTTATAGTGGCATTCAATGTTGGCGTTCCGTTCATCGGCTCTGAAATAGGAGATGTTACGCCGGGTTGGCCTGCATGGGAGGCGGGAATGCAAGATGGCGACAAGATTGTCCGCATTAATAATAATTCTGACCCTGATTTTGAAGATATTTTTACTGAAATAGCTCTGTCTGACGTAAGTTCGGGTGTACACATCAGTGTGGAAAGAGACAACCGGATTATAGATCTCACTGTTTATCCAAGATATGACGATCAGATTGGCATTCAGCGAATAGGAATCAGACCGGCGGCAAGCCTGGAAATAGAGAAGATTGCGATGTTTCAGGATTCAACTTCCCCGGCAATCGAAGCCGGACTCCAGGTTGAAGATAGAATAGTATCGGTAAATGACAAAATAATGAAGAATGGTAATGAATTTATTCATTACATTTCAGCCAATGCGGGAAAAGAACTTAAAATGAAGTTTATTCGTGATGGAGAGGAGATAGGACTTAATATCACGCCAATGCCGGTTACAAGATGGATGATCGGTTTATCTTCTGCTTCGACCCGGATAGAAAGCATAAAGAAAGAGAGCATAGCACACTCTATAGGATTAATTAAAGGGGACGAGATTATCAGCATTGATAATAAAAAGTAAATGGCTGGTCGCAAGTAGGAGAAATTATCACAAATGCAAATA
>JADFJB010000026.1 GCA_022566355.1 candidate division KSB1 bacterium | reverse complement strand
TACTGCTTCTAACTTTAATGTAAGAAAGGAGCTTTTCTTTTATTTACAATTACTTTTTAACATAATGTCTCAGGGCAGGCGGCAGACGGAAAAACATGAAACGGGGAATAGGAGAATGGGGCAAACGGAGAAAACCACAGAGACACAGAGTGACAAAGAAAAAAGAAAACCTCTCAGGTTTTTAAAACCTGAGAGGTTTTAGTTATTTGATAACGCAGCCATTCAATTTTAGTTTTTTTTTGGAATGCATCAACCGTGTTGATGCGATTTAGCCTGATTGTTCTGATAAGCTTAAAGCTTAATTAATAAACCACCATCTGTCTGAACCTGTCTGTAGGAGTCTTTGGGTGTGGACAGGCAGGAATGTCTGTCCTACTTGTTAGCAAAGCACAATCCTGTCAAGTTTTGGATATTGCATATTGGAATTTAGGATTTGTTTAGGTGTTCAAAGGCACAGAGTGACAAAGTAACAAAGGCACAAAGACGTAAAACGGAGTTGTAAACCGACATTCATGTCGGCTCCGTACCAATTTTTACACACCCCTGAAAATCCCGTCCGGACGGGATTTTCTTCCCCTCTCAAGAGGGGAATTCCAGCCATTCAGTCTCTAGTTTCCAGCATCCAGCATCTAGCATCCAGCATCCAGCATCCGCCATCTGGTATCTGGTATCCGGTATCTGGCATCTGGTATTTACTGCCTGCATGAACAAACAAACTCCCGAAATCCAATTTCCTCTCCTCGCCATACATAGGCCTCACTGGTCTTGGGGTTCTCCCAATAAAATGGCGGTCTTGTTTTTGGATGATTGCCGATTTCATTCATGGTTTCCGCATCATATAGTCGGCCGTTGATCATAACGTATTTCACAAATTCAGTATTGCGGATGTTTTCGAGTGGGTTCTTCTCGAGAACTACCAAATCAGCCAATTTTCCGACTTCGAGAGAACCTAAGTCCTTGTCCATACCAAGATATTGAGCTCCATGTAAAGTGGCTCCTCGGATCGCCTGAAGTGGAGTAAATCCGCCCTGAACCATCATCCAGATTTCCCAATGATCAGCCAGACCTTGTAGTTGCCCATGTGCGCCAATGTGGACGTTCACCCCGGCTGCACGCAATTTATTGGCAGCTTTTGCCACATCGATATGATTAAAATCATCTTCATGTGCCATAACCCGCCGCCGTGAACGAGCATCAACAAATGCCCGGGGGACAAAATTTAACAATCGCTCATTTTCCCAAACATTGGTATTTTGGTACCAGTAATATTCTCCGGATAAACCACCATACGCGACGACAAATGTGGGTGTGTAGGCAGTCTTGCTGGCACCCCATAATGAGATCACATCATTGTAGAGCGGAGCAATTGGAATGGAATGTTCGATGCCGGTATGGCCGTCCAGGATCATGTTGATGTTGTGAAAAAAGGTCGATCCACCTTCAGGTACAACTAGCATTTCTAATTCACGCGCAGCCTGGATAATCTGCTGCCGTTGGTCCCTGCGCGGTTGGTTGTAACTCTTCACCGAGATAGCGCCGATTGCCTTCATCCTCCTCAAGTGAGAGCGTGCATCATCCAATGAATTAACAACTGCTTTGAAAGCACCATCAGCTCCGTAAAGGATAGTCCCGGTTGAGAACACCCTGGGACCAACCATTTTGCCAGCCTTTACCATTTCCGATTGGGTAAAAACCGTTTCCGTATTAGCTGAAGGATCATGCACGGTTGTAACGCCGAAGGCAAGATTGGCATAATAAGCCCAATTGTGAGACGTTAATACACCGGACGTGAAGTGAGCGGTATGGGCATGCACATCGACCATACCCGGCATAATTGTTTTACCGGAAACATCAATTCTTTTGGCATCAGCAGGGATCTGTACATCCCGGCCTACAGCTATAATTCGGTTTTGATCGATGACAATCGTGCCGTTCTCGATGACTTCGTCTCCCTTCATGGAAATGATCCTTGCGCCAATGAGTGCGATTTTACCTGTTGGCACATCCGTCTTAATATTTAATTGGATGACAAAGCCGGTTGTATCCGGTTTTGGCAGAGAATCTGGAGCCCCTTCGATAAATTGGAAAGACTCTCTCAATTCCCGGGTGTAGTATTCCGGTCCTATACTCCAATGTAGTTTCTGGCTATCACCGCTCCAGTGTAAATAGTTACCGGCATCACGGGTTACTCGTTTGATCGGAATAGCTTTGGTGTCTTTGTTCAATGAAATGGATTTGCCTGTTCTTGGAAATGGTGCAATGTAGGCATTGAATAATTCGGTAAAAGCAACCCATTTACCATCCGGACTCGGGACAATACCATTTGTGTATTTTAAATCAAAAACCGTTCGTTCATCCTTGCCGTCGATTCCGATACTCTTATATTTTTTCTCGAGTCCGCCGCCGCTTAGATAATAAATCCTGTTGCCATCTTCACTAAAACGGGGATTTCTACCACTTTCCGTAATTAGAGATACTTGTCCTCCATCTGATGAAATCCAATATAAACCTCTCTTTGTGCTGTAAGAAAATCCTAAAAGAGAATTACCTCCGGAACGCCGGTATACAATCTTTTTGCCATCCGGTGAAAACGATGGTGTATGGTAGTAGCCTTTTCGCTGAGTAAGCTGAGTCGATTTGCCACCACCCATTTTAATTTTATGAATAGCGCCTAATTCCTGGTCGCTCCACGTTGTATAAACAATCCATTTTCCATCCGGGCTGAACGCCGGGTAGAATTCAGAATTTTGATCTTTGCTTAATCTTTCAGCATTGCCATTCGGCATTTTCTTTTTCCACAATTTGCCAATTGCGCCAAACACAATCCAATTGCCGTCAGGAGAAGTGGTGACATCCCGCATCATTTTCACATCAAAGGATTCGGGATCCGGATCATAAGTAAAATGTAATGCACTGGTAATTTTGTGCTCAACGCGAGCACGAAATGGTATTTCGTTTGCCGATTTTGTTTCAATGTTGATATTCCAGATTTTACCTTTCGCCCAAACTACGATATACTTACTGTCTGGGGTCCAGGAGTAGTTTGGATGAGGACCAAAAATTGCCCAGGTTTCTTGCTGATCTTTGGATAAATTATCATAAACCGGCCATTGCTCGAAGGTTTCGATATCATGGACATATAAAACATTTTTGAGCCGGACTCTGCGTACGAATGAAAGATATTTGCCATCCGGGGATACCTGGGGTCGTATCGCGCCGCCAGGCCCGGTGATGTAATTGGTCAGTTTTCCGGTTTCCATATCCAGGCGCCGAATGACGTAAATTTGTCCGTATGGATTTTTATTATATTGAAACGTCTTGCCGCCACTCATATCTTCACTGAAATACAAATAACGGCCATCGGGGGATACCACCGGTTCACCGGCATCCTGCTGGTCGTTTTTACGCTTGGTTACTTGTAGTCCGCCTCCACCGCCTGGAATATGGAACATCCACATTTCACCGGCGCCAATAGAGCGCGTGCTGGTAAAATGCTTACGGGCGATCAAGTAATTTCCATCCGGCGTCCATGTCGCATTGTTCAATAACCGAAATTTTTCTTTGGAAATTTGTTTTGCATCGGAGCCATCTCGATTCATAATCCAGATATTATCTCCACCCGCGCGATCGCTGGTAAAACTGATTTTGCTGCCATCCGGACTATACCGAGGTTGAACGTCAAATGCCGGTCCTCCGGAAACCAAGGTTGCATCGCCACCGGTTATCGGGATTGTGAAAATATCGCCAAGTAAATCGAAGACGATTTCGTTGCCATCCGGACTGACATCCAGGTTCATCCAGGTGCCTTCAGTTGTGGTAAATTTGACAGAGTCAGTTGGGCCATGTACAGCGGTAACATCCCATTTTTTCTTTTTGTCGTTCTTTTTGATTTCGGATTTGGAAGTGTCTGCCACTATTTGATCTTGAATGATCAAATTGGTTGAAAAGGCAGGTGTTGAAAGGGTTAACACAAAAGCGCCGATTAAAGCCAAAATTCTGATTTGCATGAGACTACTCCTTTAGAAGGTTGTTTAATTGATTAATGGTACTGTAAAACCGACTTACTTCAATTCATGAGCTAAATTAATTTTTACTATCGTAATAGATAGTCAGTTTTTATTAACCTGGATAATTCATAAATTCTTACCGCAAAGGCGCAAAGATCGCGAAGAAACGAACACTTACATGCAGTTTTGTACTTGTACAATAAGATGTATTTCAATCTCTATGAATGAGAAACTATCATATGATATTGTTTTTTATCCTTTGCGTCCTTCGCGTCTTGGCGGTTTATGAATAGATCAGGTTAATTTTCATTTCTGAAAATTACTCATATGGTTTTTAATTGTCAAGCTTGGAATACAAATTTAGCCTTAAACAAAAAACCTATTGCATTTCTTATTTAAAACTGTGTAAATTAAGTAATTTGTTCACAGTTTGGAGGTTTGATGAAGATCGAAGATCTAACCATCGGCATTGAAGAAGAATTTCAAATAATAGATCCTGATACTCGGGAACTCACTTCATATATAGGTAAGTTTCTCGAACAAGGCGCCGTTCTATTCCGCGACCAAGTACAACCTGAGTTTATGCAATCCCAAATTGAAGTAGGCAGCCATGTTTGCCGTAACATAAAAGAAGCTCGCCAGGAGATTCGTCGATTGCGGAGTATCGTGGCAGAAATTGCAGAAAAGAACAATCGAAAGATTATAGCTGCAGGAACACATCCGTTTTCCAGTTGGAAAGATCAACTTGTGACTGAAAAAGAACGGTATAAAACCTTGGAAGCGAATATGAGTATTCTGGCTCGTAGGTTGTTAATTTTTGGCATGCATATCCACATCGGCATTCCGGATCGAAATCTTCGCATTGATATCATGAATCAATTGACATACTTTGCACCTCATATTTTTGCGTTGTCAACCTCCTCGCCTTTTTGGCGCGGTAAATTTACCGGGCTCAAATCATATCGTGCAGTCATTTTCGGAGATCTTCCCCGAACCGGTATCCCGGAATATTTTCGCACAGCAGACGATTATGATAACCTGGTTAAAACATTGTTAAAGACCAAATGCATAGAAGATCCGACTAAAATTTGGTGGGACCTACGGCCTCATCCGAAGTTCGATACCATTGAATTTAGAATTTGCGATTGTACTACAAAAATTGATGAAGTGATTGCACTTGCGGCATTGGTGCAGGCTATTGTAGCAAAATTGATCTTATTACGCAAAAAAAACCTAACCTGGAGAATTTACAGAAGAGAATTGATAGCGGAAAATAAATGGCGGGCTATGAAAGATGGAATTGATGGGAAACTCCTCGATTTGGGTAAACAAGAAGAAGTACCAGCGAGATTTCTTATCGCTGAACTCATTGAGTTTGTTGATGATGTCGTGGACGAACTGGGTAGCCGTGAAGATGTAGAGTATATTCGAACAATATTGAATGAGGGGACAAGTGCAGATCGTCAATTAAAGAAACACCAGGAAACAGACAATCTGGAGTCGGTTGTCGACATGCTGGCTGATGAAACTATAATGGGTTGTGAATAAAGATTATCAAGAGAATTAATTTGTAAAAAGTAGAAGATAGTTTAAAGTCACGAGTCAAAATCTCAAAATCCGAAAAAATATTCTAAGGACCAATTTCCAAATGCTTTAAAATAATCGATCTGAAATTCATACAAACAAACTCCATGTTATAATAATTACTATATGATTCTTCAAAGTAATACAACAAAGACAATGAATTTTAATATTTTGCTTGACAAAAATAGGGAATTTGACAACCTTAGAATAATCACGCAGAAGCAACGTTTAGGCAACACCAATCAATGCACTTATTTTTAAGGAGATATCATGGTTCACAAAGTTATTGTAATTTTATCGATGCTTATTGTTTCCTCATTATTTTTGTCGTGTGAGGTTACGATGTCTGAAGAGGAGCTGACAGCCAAAGCAAGGGGAATTCACGAAAATCTACTGACAATCGATACTCATGACGATATTCCACTCACATTCGCTAGCGAAGAAGTTGATCCGGGCGTACGGGGGGATCGCCAGATGGATCTGCCAAAAATGATCGAAGGTGGTTTGGATGCCGGGTTTTTCATCGTCTTTGTCGGTCAAACGGAAAGAACACCGGAGAACTATGCGAAGGCCAAAGAAGATGCCATGACAAAGTTCAATGCAATTCATCGTATGACCGAGGAGATGTATCCTGATAAAATCGAACTGGCTTACACAGCCGATGATGTGGTACGAATAAATAATAGCGGTAAGCTTGTGGCGTGCATCGGCATTGAAAATGGTTATGTCGTTGGCAAAGATCTGAGCCTGTTAAAAAAATATCACGATCTCGGGGCTCGTTACATTACCCTGGCGCACAATGGTCACAATGACATCTGTGATTCTGCAAATCCGAGAGAACAACTGGGAGATTCCGAAAGTGAACACAATGGCGTCAGCGAGTTCGGTAAAAAAGTAATTGCCGAAATGAATAGATTGGGGATTATGGTGGATGTTTCCCATATTTCAAAGAAATCTATGCTCGATGCGGTAAGCTTGTCCAAAGCTCCGGTGATTGCTTCCCATTCGAGTACAAGAGCTTTATGCGATGTATCACGCAACATGGATGATGAGCAGTTACAGGCGTTGAAAACAAACGGTGGTGTAATACAAACAGTAGCATTGGGTAATTTTGTTAAGAACCCTCCGGAAAAGCAGACCGCAATGGAAACATTGTTCGAGGAGCTGGGAGTTCGTGGTCGTCGTGCCATCAGACAACTTTCAGATGAAAAGCAAGCCGTTTATCGAAAAAGACGGGATGAGATCAACGAAAAATGGCCACCTGCAACTGTACAGGATTTTGTTGATCATATAGATCACGCAGTAAAATTGATTGGCATTGACCATGTCGGAATTAGCTCTGACTTTGACGGGGGTGGCGGCATCGAGGGTTGGAAAGATGCCAGTGAAACCTTCAATGTTACACTGGAATTGGTGCGTAGAGGATATTCAGAAGAAGAAATCACCAAAATTTGGGGTGGAAATTTATTGCGTGTGTGGCGTGAAGTCGAACGTGTGGCGTCTGAAATGCAGGCTACTGCTTCGAATAACTAGGCTAAAAATTACAAAATCTTCGGCTCGTTAATATAGGCTAATTGTCATCCCGTCACACAACGGGGTCTATTTCCATAAAAAGGGAATAGTAAAATCGTAAGTATAAATTAGTTGCCAAAATAGATCCCTCCGGGATGACAGTGATAAGGTTTATGAATAGATCACCAAACCACGATTACCGGTATTCTTTCCGAATCACCAGCTTCAATCCAGACCAAATTTCATCCACGGCACAAACTTTGATGTCGACCAGGTGTAATGGAAAGGCGGCTCTGCGAACTTCATCTTCAGTCATATCTGTGGGAACTTTGGATGCCATTTTGGGCCATGAGATCCAGATCATGCCGTTTTTTACCAGGTGATCCTTAAGAGTAGGCAGATCTTCTGCAAGTTGGATTTTGCTTTTAGTGAAGTACTGGATAAAATCAAAAGTGCCATCGAGCTTATCCTTCCGATCCACTTGATCCGGCAGGGGCGACAAAATTCGATCATAATTGTTTGGTGCGTTGAGAATGATCATCCTGTCGCCTGCTTTAATGCCCAATTTTTGCACCAGTTTCCGTTTGGAATAGCCGGCTTGTTGTTTCATTACATGCTCAAATCAAACATTTAAAAAATAGCGATAATATTCATCATCCCTTGTATAACCAAGTGATTCATATAAAGCCTGGGCGGGTCCGTTATCTATAGCAGTTTCCAATATTAATCCTTTGGAATCGGTTTCAATTGCGAAGTTTCTTGCTTTTTCCATTAATGCCCTGGCAACGCCAAATCTTCGGGCTTCATCTGAGACAAACAGATCATTCAAAATCCAAAGCCGTTTGGTCGAAACCGAAGAAAAAGAAGGATAGAGTTGCGTAAATCCTAATGCCATACTCATATCGGATTCAATTGATAATGCCAGGAAAATAACAGAATCTTCCCGGCTCAATCGGGCACTAATGAAATTCCTTGCTTTTTTTAAATTTGGTTCTTGTTCGTAATACTCCCTGTAGTCATTAAACAGGTTAACGACATGATCCAGGTGTTCACTTTTTGCATGAACGATTTCGAATTGTATGACAGAATCCCTGTTCTAAAGTGACTTTACAAAATCAGAAAGAATACCTGTCAATGTGGGCTCGCCGATTTCCTGCAATTCATAACGCACGCGCAGTCCCGGTTTTTCCAGGCGAATCACATTTCGAATATCGATCGGGGTGGCAACCAAAACTATATCAGCATTAGAATTATTGATCGTTTGCTCCAGATCCTTGGTTTGTTCGCTGCCGTAACCCATAGCCGGAAGAATAGGCCCGGTGTTGGGATACTTCACAAAAGTATCATGGATCGTACCTACCGCAAAAGGACGGGGATCGATAATTTCGGCAGCGCCATAGCGCTTGGCCGCAACCCAGCCGGCGCCAAAAGTCATTTCGCCATGAGTCAAAGTTGGCCCGTCTTCGATAACCAGCACTTTTTTCCCTTTGATCTGGTCGCCATCTTCGACGAAGATCGGACTGGCTGCATCGACAATTTTGGCATTGGGGTTGAGTTCTATTGCGATTCTGCGAGTCGTTTCGACGTCATCGGAAGATGCGGTATCGATTTTATTAATCACAATGACATCGGCCATACGCACATTGGTTTCGCCGGGATAATATCGTTCTGCATGATCCGGCCGATGGGGATCGACGACTACGATATGTAAATCGGGGACATAAAATGGCAGGTCATTGTTGCCGCCATCCCAGATGATGATATCGGCCTCTTTTTCTGCCTGGCGTAAAATCGCTTCATAATCGATGCCGGCATAAACAATGCGGTTATTCCGCAAATGCGGTTCATATTCTTCGCGCTCTTCGATGGTGACATCGTGGTCGTCCAGGTCCTTAAACGTAGCAAATCTTTGCACGGCTTGTTTCACCAGGTTGCCATATGGCATTGGATGACGTATGGCAACAACCCGTTTGCCCATTTCATGTAGAATGGCTGCAACCCTGCGACTGGTTTGACTTTTACCGGCACCGGTTCGAGATGCACAAATGGATACAACGGGTACTTTGGATTTGAGGGATGTGTTTTTGGGACCCATCAGCATATAATCGGCCCCTGCCGCCATGACCTGGCAACCCAAATTCATGACAAATTTATGGGAGACATCGCTATAGCTGAACACGGCAAGATCGACTTTCAAATCCTTTATCAGCCCGGTTAATTCACTCTCCGCTTTAATAGGGATGCCATTCGGATAACGTGTTCCTGCCAGCTCAGGTGGGTAAAGTCGTCCTTCGATATTGGGGATCTGGGTTGCAGTAAAAGCAACCACTTCATATTCTTCATTATCACGAAAATAAACGTTAAAATTGTGAAAATCACGTCCCGCAGCACCTAAGATCAGCACACGTTTAGGCATAAAACCTCTCTTGTTTTAATGTTATATTGATTCAGATCCTATTGTAAAAAGTTAAAAATTAGAAACCCTTCGACTCCGCTCAGGGTGACTTTTTTGCTGGTCAAAATTCATCATTTGTTATTCGTTTTCTTTTTTGATTTCAAATATTCGTACAATCACCTAAGCTATCAATGCAAAAATTAAAAAACCAAAAGGAGCCAAGACAATTCATTGTAAAGTTTCGATTATAGTGCGCTAAACTTCCAATATCCACCGGTCTGTATTTAATTCCAGCACTCTTTGATTATCGGTAGTTTGGGGTATAATGTATTGTTCTAATTTCCAGATTCTGACTCCTTTGGAAATACCAACCACAAGAATCGCAAACTTTAGATATTTTAACTAGGCGACACTGATCTCATCGGCAATAATCCGTTGTAGGATCCCTTCAATCGGATTACTGAACATGCGAATTACGATAAAAGACACACAAAAGGCAATCAAAAATGTCACAATTAATAAAGTTACGAACATTGGATTTCCTCCATGAGAATTGGCCAAATCATCACTGAAAATATGGTTTTAAAAAATTTATTTCAAACGAGATTTTGATTATAGGACTGTTGCAAATAAATGATTTTTCTTGAATTGCCTAATAAGTTTAGAGTGCTTAAAGTTAATTTCTTTTATATCCCCAGCATTAAACCCTTCAGTAGATAATGGATTGCAAGGTTCGAGAATTCTCCCCATTTAGATGCGAATTTTCTTAGTTCTTCCTCTGATTTTTTTTCGCCGTTGAAATAAAACTTCTGGATGGCTTTACGAACACCTAAATCTCCAATCGGGACAGCATTGCCGCGACCAAGGCCTCTTGCCAAAAGCCAGTCGACTGTCCATCTCCCGATCCCGCGCATTGGTAATAGCGTTTGGGAAATTTCATCGTCCGGCATGCCAGGGAATGCCGCTAAGTTTAGTTTATCTGTCGCTATCTCTTCAGCAATGCCAATAATGTATTCTGATTTTCTCGTCGTGAGCTGTAGTTTTTTTAAAAAATCAGGATTAGCCATAGCTAGACGTTCTGGAGTTGGGAATGCATAATACGTTTGACCCTTAAGTTCAATTGATTCACCAAATGCTTTAACAAGTCTGCTTCTGACTGAGAATGCAAACCGTAAGTTGATTTGCTGTGCAGTAATGGAAGTTACCAGCGCTTCGAATAAATTAGGTGTAAGAGTGGGACGCAACCCGGTGAATTTTTTGGTTAGATCAGAAAGTATTGGATCTGATTTTGTAAATTCATAGAAATCCTGCAGGGGGAAATTGAGACCCAAGATGTATTTACTAATATCGATTATTTGGTTTAAATCGGATTCTGATTTTGGGACAGGATCGATCCCCAAAAGTATTTGGTGAGAATTTCTTTTCAGCGAAAGAATAGTTAAATCTTCATTTAAATGGATCACTTTTCTGAAAATTATGCCATCAAAAAAATTTGCCGCATCCTCCCCAAAAGCTTGAAAGCGCCATAAGGTGTGCTCAAAATTGACCTCATCAGCAGTTGCTATATTTTGTTGCATTGTAGATTCTTGGAATTAAAATGAAAGCATGTAAGTAACTTGCACAATTCATGAATTTTTGCCACAAAGGCGCGAAGTCTGTAAGAATATTAAAATTATTATTGAAGAGTGGTATAAACTGATTTTGGATTAAAATAGTAAGACAATCTCTCTAAGTTATTATTTTTAAAAGTTTTGAGCCTTTGAGACTTGGAGGCAATGAATAAATCAAGGTAATTATTGGTAAATCCACGAAAGGCTAAACCGTTTGCAAAGATTTTTCGAGCGCGGCACTAGCCAGCAGCCTGGTTGAATCAAGAACTGGTAAAACTGATTGATTGGGATCGACGAGTAATGGAATCTCTGTACATCCTAAAACAACTGCATCGCAACCCAGGTCCCGGAGGTTTTCAATTTCGTGATGGAAATATTGCCGCGTGTCGTTTGTGAAAACAGCATTAACAAGTTCTTTGAAAATGTATTGATTGATTTTTTCCCTGGCCAATTCCGAAGGGATAGAATGCTTAATATTGAATTCTTCTAAAATTTGTGAGTAGACAGGTCCTTCCATCAGATAGCGAGTACCCAAAATACCCAGGTGAGAAAATCCTTTCGTCACTGCGTTTTCAGCAACCACTTTTGCAATGTGAAGCCAGGGAATTGAAGAATATTTTGTTGCAAACCCGAATGCCTGGTGGATAGTATTATCAGGACATATGGCAAATTCGGCTCCGGCATTTGCAAGAATATTAGCCGAGGCAGACATTAGTTGACCCACTTTGTCCCAATTATTCTCGTAAATGGCATCCATGTAGTCGGAGAGTGGGTACGTATGCATGGTTATTTCCGGATGGCGGTGCTCACCTAAAATTGCCGGAGCTTCGGAGCAGATCGTTCGGTAACAAAGCGCTGCTCCTTCAGCGCTGCAGGCAACAATTCCAATATGTTTAGACATAGAGATCACTCATCAAATATTCTTTTAAAAACAATTCGTTTTTATGGTAAATCCAATACATCCTTTATTTTTCCCCAACTTTCACCATCGTTTTTTTGATTAAAGAACCTAATTCCCCTAGAATAATATTTCTATTAATTGTTGCTAATTTATCAGCTTTTATAACGGAAGAAGTTTTCAAGCCGGATTGTAAAAATCCTTTATCGCTTTCTCTTACCAAGATATCAGTTTCTTGAAGTTTAATTTGATCAACGATTGATGAATAAAAGTAATAATTAAATCTTCACCTTTTCTTTTGTCATTTGATATGATCAGAGCTGGTCGAACTTTACTTCCATGCAGGTCTGTAAATGGGAAGGGTGTTAGGATAATAGTACCACGTTTCATTTGTATCTGACCTTTAAATCTGATACAGAATATATATCTTCTCTCGGATCGTTCAGAAAATCGTATGCACCACTATCATCTTCTAATTTCATAATACCTTCAACTGAAAGGTCTGTCTTAACTAAAGTAAGTTCTACATCTTCAGTTTTTTTACTTTTTCTATTAATTTATTAAGCTCATTGAGGCTAATTAATTAAGCCCATAGCTGAATTAACTTTTTTTGCTTTTATTTTTAACATGTAGTTTTACCTTCTACCCAATGAAATATTATTTCCCGCTATCTTCAGGTAATAAAACAACCTTCACATAATTATTCAAATCAAAATATTTTTGTGCTGATTTTTGCATATCGGAGGCAGAAAGATTTTTCAGTCTTTCATCAAAATCCAGGACTGAAACAGGATCAATATCGTGCTGGTAATAAAACTGAAGTATGCTCAACCAAAATCCATTTTTTTTAAGGTCGATTTCCCTCGTTCTCTTTTGTGCCTCTTTAACTTTTGTAACCGTTTCATCATCGATGCCAAAGGATTTAAGGCTGTCAATTTGTGTGAAAATTTCTTGGGTGAGCTCATCGACTCTATCCGGGGCGCAACCGAAGCTAATCGATATCGAATAGTCTTCATTTGGGTAATGTGATGTCCCGGCGTTTACACCGACACCATAAGTCCCGCCAAGGTCTTCACGAAGCGCTTTTCGTAGCTTGATCCTTAACGCACTCGCCATCGAAATCATATGATAGCGATCCGTACGATCCCATTTAAACGGCCCTGTGAATACCAAACGAACCTGGCTTTTTTCCTCGAGGCCTTTTTTAACAGTTTTTTCGATGACACCCTTCGGCGGCCTGACGCCAACATCACGCCAATTTTCTTTTCGCTGTGTTGAAGGCAAGCCCCCCAGGTAAGTTTTAACAAAGGGTTCCATTGTTTCAAGATCAAAATTACCTACAAAGAAAAATGTGAAATCACTAAAATCTGTAAATCGATCTTTATAAATTTCAAATGATTTGCTCAAATCCATTTTGTCTAAAGTTTCCTTGGACCAGGGACGGCTGCGCAGATGATATTGCGAGAGGGTTACTTGAAGAGTATCCTGAAAGGCAGTTTCCGGCCTGGCTTCACGGTTTTCCAGAAATCCCTGGTAACGTGATTTTATGGATTGAAAAGCAGTGCTGTCGTATCTTGCCGATGTGACTGATAGGTAAATTAGCTGAAAAAGAGTTTCCAAATCTTTAGGTGATGCACTGCCGGAAATACCTTCATAAAGCTCCCCAATGAAAGGACTAACCCGTACCACTTTTCCGGTTAATAATTTTTGCAATTCAATCAAATTGAAATTTCCATATCCTGACTGCTGGCTGATCATAGATGAAGTGACGCCTGCAATATAGGCATCGTCTTCCACTAAAGAATGACCACCGGGACTGTAAGAAGTAAATAAAATTTCATCATTCTTAAAATCAGTGGGTTTCAAAACAACCCGAATCCCATTGGAAAGCTGCCATTCCGTTACACCGATAGAAGTTATTTCTTTACTCTCAACAATCTTTGCCGGAGTGGGGGATTCGCTTAGCAACGGCAGATTAGATACCATGTCTTCATACGGAGTGATTTCAGAATTTTGCACCTCTACAAAAACAAGTTCCAGGGATTCTTCTGTGGGTTGAATGAGCCCTTCTTTTTCGGGTGTATTAGTCATTATGACTCGATTTTCATCCCGAATCCATTTTCCCGCAACCCGGTTTACTTCTTCAACCGTGAAGTCCGGCACATATTTATTGAAAAGAGCATATTCATATTCTATTCCGGGGATGGGTTCGTCATACAAAAAATTTCGAATGAATTCGGCGGCATAACCTCTTGACTCACTTTTGTCACGTTCAATGTAAGCCCGTTCAATCGAACGCAGCATGGAGATTTTTTGTCGCTCTAATTCGGTTTCGACAATGCCGAATTGTTCCATTCGAGCAGCCTCGGTCAATAGTGCATTTAAACCGGTGCTGAGGCCATTGTCTTTCACACCTGCTCCCAATAAATAGACATCTTTCGGCCCAATAAACCTGCTGCTGCTGGAATAGCCGTACAGAAAAGGGGGTTCGGCTTGTTTTGTTAATTCATTTAGTCGTTGGTTTAAGATGTTATTGTAAAGGATATCGACGAGCTGTCTCCGGTAATCCGCAAGCGTGCCCTCGGGTTCAATATCATGCTTATAATAGATAGTCACGCTTGAGCCGGATGCTTCCACATCCGATGCTAATGCAAACAATGTTTCCTGGTGGTCCGGAACAGGATAATTAGCACGCTCTTTAACCGGATCGGGATTTTTCAATTTGCTGAAATGATCATTAATTAAACTTTCGATCCAATCCACTTCAAAATCGCCAACCGCAATAACAGCCATTAGATCCGGGCGATACCAATCGGAATAAAACCGGAGTAAAGTTTCCGGTTTGAATGTTTCCAGGATTTCTTTTTTACCAATCGGCATTCGTTCGGCATAGCGTGAGTCTTTCAAAAGGATAGGGAGTTGTTTTTCGCGCATTCGGTTACTGGCGCCTTGCCCAAGCCGCCATTCTTCGATGACTACGCCGCGTTCCTTATCGATTTCTTCCTCATCGAATGTGACCGCCGATGCCCAGTCTTCCAAAATCTGGAAAGCTTTTTCCACAATTTTCAGGGTGTCAGTTGGAACCTGTAGCATATAAACGGTTTCATCAAAACTTGTATAGGCGTTTAAATCAGGGCCAAAACGCATGCCTATGGATTCCAGGTAATTCACTAATTTTTGTTTGGCAAAATTTTTGGTGCCGTTAAATGCCATATGCTCTGCAAAGTGTGCCAATCCTTGCTGGTCGTCGTCTTCCAGAATAGAGCCGGCTTTCACTACAAGGCGCAGCTCAACCCGGTTTTCCGGCTTCTTGTTTTGTCGGATATAGTAAGTAAGTCCATTATCGAATTTGCCTTTGATGATTTTTGCATCGATCGGCATGATGGTTTTTAGATCATCCGGAATGGAAATATCCTGGCAGATTGCTGTTGTGAAACTAAAGATTAAAATCCAAAAGCTAAGGAGATGTTTAGATTTCATTATTTTTTCCTTTTAATTTTATTTATACAACCCAGAAATTAATTAACAGAAAGTATATAAACTTAAAACTAACTGAATCAGTTAAGGATAAGGTGTTATGCTGTCCGCTTGATATGAGTTGATAGTTTAACTTCAACTTCAAAATTTAACTTAGCCTGAAGAATGGTAAAAATTCTGGTCAGGTTATCCATTGTTGGGTTCCCTTTCGGAGACAGCATACGATGGACGCTTTTGCTTGGCTTGTTTAACTCCTGTGCTAATGATTCAAATCCTATAGTTGCGTTCACTGATTCTCGCAACACTACGCGCGCTACTTCAGGCTCACCTTCCAAGAAAGCGGTAACAGCTTCATTCATCAAGGAAACCGCAAAGTTAGGATCTCTAGTAGCTCGCTCCCTAATCGTGTTTTTGTAGTCACGTGTAAGTACCATAGGTTATCTCCTGGCCTTATATTCGGCCATTAGTTCTTTGGCCTTTTCAATATCATTCTTTTGCCGTTTCTTTGTGCGTTTCGAAGTTCTATATAAATTGTAACTACTTTTTTTATTTTATTCCGAGTTGGTTTTTTATTAATTCACAGAGTGTCTCTTTTATTTCTGAATGTCTCGGAACAGGTGCTTTCTTCCCATTTTTCGAATTTATGTAAATATCGTGTTTTTTACCGTGCCTTTTTAAAGAACATCCTGCTTTTGTAAGTTTGCGAATAAAAGCCCCTCGCTTCAAATATTAACCCCGATCTCTTTAATATAAATATCTTTACCAGGTAAAGAAATCTCTTCTTCCATCATTAATTGGTATGCTTCTTTTATGTTTTCCTCAAGTTCTTCAAGTGTTTCCCCTTGACTAAAAACACCTGGAACTTCTTTTAATTTACCAACATACCAACTTTTATCTCGCCAATATTCTAAAGAAAAGTTTCTCACCATAATTTTACTCCTATCGAATTAGTCATTAAACTTATAAAAATTATTAGTTCCTTTTCAATATATTTAAAATAAATTAGAATTATTCTAATCTATGAGAAGTAGCTTGATAATTTGCAAAACTTTGATGTTGGAATTATACATGGGTAGTTGATGACGAATCATTAAACCTTTTTTGCGATAAGAACTTCAGAAGAAATTCCCCAGGACGTAACAACATTGGAGTGAACAACCCGCCAATGTGCCTCGGGTAGAATTTCGGCTAAGTGCACAGGTCTGCAACCCCCTACTAAACTTGGCTTAAAACGATGGATTCTCGACCAAAACCACGTGACAAATCCGGATAGTGGTGTTTTTCCAAAAGTTAATCCGGTGAGACAAAGGAGACCATCCGCAGCGAGAATGCGTTGTGCTTCATTAAGAAAAAGTTCAATGCGGTCAAACGGCAGTAGGTCCATCACATACATGGATACAACCCGGTCAAATTGATAATTAGCCAATTCCAATTTGACCGAACCATCTATCAAATGTACTTTAGCTCGATCACCGAATTGCCGGATTTTGTTCTCTGTTAGCTGTACCATTGTTTGGCTGATATCATGTCCAACATAAATTGTATCTTGTGGTAGACAGCCCGACAATAATTCTTGTGCAAATCGACCGGTGCCACATCCGAATTCAAAAATTGAATGACATTCTATAAAATTCGAATGCGCAATAAGATCATCAATCGCAGTTTGCTCGTAGAAACGCTGTGAATCTTGTTTGATGCCAAATTTGTTGTAAAATTCGCGAGTTTGCTGTGGTGTTAAAAGATGTGAGTCTTTCATCAGAATTTTATTGGGATACTAGAAAGACTGGGAGAAGATGGAATTTACAATTCAAACCAGGTTTCAACTTTTTGCACCTGGATATCTTCACCTAAAATACATTGGTATTCATTTAGTTGACTTGAATATCGATACTCTTTTTCCCATTTGTCATGATTTTTAGCGCACTGATCAATTGCATCGATTATATAATAGACTTCATCGTTTGTCGATGTAGGATGAATCGACATGCGTACCCAGCCGGGTTTTGCGGACAAATCCCCTTCATCGATTAGGTCACTGATTCGCTTGGAACGATAATAGTCCACATGAAGCAGGAGATGGCCATAGGTCCCGGCACAGAAACAGCCGCCGCGGACTTGAATGCCGAAGCGATCGTTCAGCATTTTGACAAGCAGGTTGTAGTGGATACCGTCAATATAGAATGAAAGAATGCCCAAGCGATTTTCACAGTTATCTGCAAGAAGCGTGAGGCCAGGAATTTTGCGCAGACCTGCAAAAGCAATTTTAAGCAATTCCTTTTCGCGCGCTAACATTTTGTTGGGTGTCATTTCTTCTTTTAGTTGAATGCATAAGGCTGATTTAATGGCTTGAAGAAAGCCTGGCGTTCCGCCATCTTCGCGAGCTTCAATATCGGATATATAGCTATGAGAACCCCAGGGATTGGTCCAATTAACCGTTCCTCCGCCAGGATGATCTGGCACGCGGTTGTGATACAGTGCTGAGTCAAAAATCAAAACGCCCGATGTTCCCGGACCGCCTAGAAATTTATGGGGAGAAAAAAATATCGCGTCTAATTTTTCCATCGGATCGCCTGGATGCATATCGATTTTTACATAGGGTGCAGAAGCGGCGTAATCGATAAAGCAATATCCGCCATTTTCGTGCATCATTTTTGCTAATTTGTGGATAGGCGGTTGTATGCCCGAAACATTCGAGCAAGCGGTAAACGATCCGATTTTAAATTTGCGATTCTTGTATTTGTCCAGAAGCGTTTGAAAATGGTTGAAATCAACAAACCCTTCACGGTCTGGTTCAATGAAAACAACTTCGGCCAGGGTTTCCAGCCATGAGGTTTGGTTGGAGTGATGTTCCATGTGGGTGATAAAAACAACGGGTCTATCGGTTTCATTAAATTTGATGAAATGTTTAAGCTGTTCCGGAACTTTGATCCCTAAAATACGCTGAAATTTATTAACTGCTGCTGTCATTCCAAAACCCGTAGTAATGATTACATCATCAGAATTTGCATTTACGTGCTGTTTAATTTTCTCATGAGCCAGGTGATAGGCTTTGGTCATACAGGTGCCGGTTACGCTGGATTCTGAATGTGTATTGCCAACAAAGGGTCCAAACGTTTCACAAATCTTTCGCTCGATGGGTTTATAGAGTCTCCCGCTTGCCGTCCAGTCGGCATAAACGACTTTTTTCTCACCATATGGAGTTTGAAAGAGTTGGTCGTAGCCGATAATATTCTTTCTAAACTTTTCAAAATATTTTTCTAAATCGGTCATTCATTTCTCCATTATCACATTTAATATAATCGAATAGAATTTAAAAATGTAGAGTTTTTTGTTACATTATGTGAAAATAAATATTAGACTAGCGGGAATGTGAAACGGAAAAACGAAAAAAAAGGAGACAGGGAGAGCGGCAATATAACCTAAAGAAGCACAGAAATCCTTGCCTGTGTATTTATTGTCTGAACCATGATTCCATGGATTTTAGGACCAAACAGATATTTAGAGGATATGTTCTCTTTTAAAAAATCATGTCAACTTATTACTTCTATTAATCAGGGTTTAGACAATTCCTCCAACTAACTGGATGTCTGTAACCTCTTTGCAGTCGCCTCCACTTCGGACCAAACCCGGAATACATTGCCGCTACAAATTTTTACGATGTCTTCCCTGGAGTATCCTTTTTTCAGCAGCTCATGAATGAGATTTGGATACATGGACACGTCTTTCATGCCGGTGGGTAACGAGTCGCCCACACCATCAAAATCGGAGCCAATTCCGACATGATCGATTCCGATTAAATTTACAACATGATCGATATGCTTGACAATATCAGTAATATCGGCGAAGCCTATATTGTGTTCCTCTTTATATTTGCTCATAAATTCATCCAGTTTTGGATCGTCTGCATTGAGGTTATTTTCCTTGGCATATTCTGCAGAGGCTGCGAATGCTTCATCGTATTTTTTTTGGATTTCGCCATCCAGAAACGAGGAGCCAAAATTGATTTGAATGACACCGCCATTTTCGGCCAATTTTTTTAACATTTCGTCATCCATATTTCTCATAAAACCCGGAGTAAAAGCACGACAGGAAGAATGGGAAGCAATGACCGGGGCCTGGGTTATCTCCATAACCTGGTAAAATGTGTCGTCCGTAATGTGGGAAACATCTATCATAATGCCAACCCGGTTCATCTCTTTCACAACCTCATTACCGAATGGGCTTAAGCCGTTCCATTTTTTTTCAGGATCGTATGATGAATCACAGATATGGTTGTTCTTTGAATGGGTTAATGTAATGTAACGAATGCCGCGGTTGTAAAAGTATTCGACATTCTTCAAATCACCTTCGATTGGCGCGCCGTTTTCCATACCCATTGGCAAAGAAATGACTCCCTTTTCAAACTGGCTGTGAACATCCGCAACTGAAGTTGCGACGGCGAATTTATCCGGCGAATCCGCCGCTATTTTTTCCACCATGTCGATCAGATAATCTGCAAATTTTTTGGCAGTTCCTTCTTCTTCTTTTTCAGCTGGAATATAAATAGACATAAACGGAGCGTTCAACCCACCTTTCTTTGCGCGAACAAAATCAAAATCTCCGCCTTCGGTTCTTTGTGAAATATCCTCCATTTTATTGTTCAGACGATAGGGGATATCAACGTGGCCGTCTAGAATGATTGTGCTTTGGGCAATTTTATCTGCTTCATCTTTTAAATTTTTCGAACAGGAGCTGAAAATCACAACCAGGCATAAAAATAAAAATGGACGAAGATGATTTAATTTCATTACTGAACTCCTAAATTTTAAACGCACATGATATAATTAACTCGATGTCTGTAACTCTTTTGCAATTCGTTCGTTTTCACGCAAAACGCGCAATAAATTACCGCCCCACAATTTAGCAATATCTTCCTCTGAATAGCCTCGACGAACCAATTCTACGGTCAGGTTCAAAGATTCACCGGCATTATTCCAGCCATCCACGCCACCGCCGCCGTCAAAATCCGAGCTGATTCCAACATGGTCAATGCCGATTAATTTGACTGCATGGTCGATATGGTCGACGAAATCTTTTACATTTGCAGATGGCCATTTTTCATCTAATTCTGACAAACTGGCACGATATTCAGTTCTCTTTTCGTCGCTAAGATCTCTCAATGCGGAAAAACTTGTAATCCCCATTGCCTCCCAAATGGAATCTCTGGCAGCAATTTTTTCAGGGACGTCCTCCTTTACATATCTACGAAATGCAACGGTCTGCATCACTCCACCGTTTTCTTTCAAAGCAAGGAGTTGCTCATCATCCAAATTCCTTGGATGATCACACAATGCCCTCGCGCTTGAATGTGAGGCTATGACAGGTGATTTCGTTAGTGCAACCGCATCCAACATGGCTTTTTTGGAGATATGGGAGACATCCACCATAATGCCTAACCGGTTCATTTCCGCGATCACTTCTTTGCCGAATTCACTCACTCCGTTATGCTCACTTTCCCCGTCACCCAGGTTTTCCCGCGGCGTTGCAGAATCGCAAATATCATTATGGCCGCCATGTGCCAAAGTAATATAACGAGCGCCGAGATCGTAGTATTTCTGCAAAAGCGATAAATCCTTGCCGATCACATAGCCATTTTCGATACCGATACAGGCTACCAGTTTGCCGCTTTGATTGATCCTTTCAATATCATCCGCCGAATGTGCCAATTCTATTTTATCCGGGTACATTTCTTCGGTCATGCGATGAATAGCATTAAATTTCACCATAGCTGCATCTTTTGCTTCCTGGTAGTTTTCCGGGGTTCTTTCGGTCTGGCCAACATAAACGATGAAGAAAGCAACATCCAATCCACCGCTCTTCATTTTAGGCAAATCTACCTGTCTACTACCATCAACTCCGGGATCGACCTCGTCCGTCGCAAAGGTAGGGGGGATATCATCGTGAGTGTCTATTGTTAATATCCTGGCATGGATTTCTTTTGCTTTTTTCATAAGTTCGTCTTCGGACTTACTTGCATAGTTGCCCTGGCAGCTAATCAATCCAAAAAGAATTAAGGGAGTTAATATGGATTGGATAGTTCGATTCTTCATTTTTCTCCTCCAAAGTTAGTTAGTCAAGTTGATTTCAGGTAAAGGGTCACCCAACATTCCCGATCGGATTAACGGAATGGGTATCGACCCATAAGTTAAAAAAGTGTCGTGAAATTCTTTATCGGTGAATTGATCGCCTCGCATTTTCATAAAGTCCAGTCTCAGTCGTTCAATTTGATTGTAGCCATAAAGATAACTCAATGGCCTGGTTGGGTTGCCTAAATACCTGCGCACTTCGGCGGTGGCATTTTCCTTATCCATATCCACATTGTCGACCAAAAATTGCACGCACTCATCAAAAGACATTCTACCCAGGTGTAAACTCACATCGATGACAATTCTGGATGCACGCCAGGCGCGCATCATCAACATTGCCATAGTGGTTTTGTCATCCGGAAAAAATCCCAAACGATACATCATCTGCTCGCTGTATAAGCCCCAACCTTCGCTCAAGGTGGTTGTACTATAGTCCCTTCGCATCGGTCGCGCTTTCAGTCTTTTGGTAACATTTTGTAAATGGTGTCCCGGGTAAATTTCATGCACGGCGACCACCCTGGCCCAGTAATAATTATTGCCGCGCAATCGCGCTTCAGCCGCATCTGCATCCATATCTGCTTTGGGCGGACTGGTCATAAAGCGGCCAATAAACTCTTTACCTTTTAATTTAAATCCGCCATAACCGCCAAATGGGTAGGTGTCAAAAGTTCTTCCTTCCGTAATGAGCATCACATTGTTGCGGGCATTTTCCGGTATGGTAACGGCGTCTGTCTCGAGCAATAACTTTAGTGATTTTTGCATCTCATCATATGCAAATTTGGGCAGTTCTTCACGAGATGGATGCTCAGTTTTTAGCTGTTCCCATACTTCTTCGGCGGACTTCCTTCTGTTAATCTTTCTCGCAATTTGTTTGATTTGTTCATGGATCTCCGCTAACTGTGTTTTGCCCATTTGCAAAAGCTGTTCGGGAGATTCATAAATCATGTGCCGGGTTCGGAGCAAAGAGACAAATCTATCGTGCCCTACCGGACTTCCCCAGGCAGCCTCAGTTTTTTGCAAATCGGGTATCACTTCTTTGGTAAGTTGCTCGGAAAACGCTTTTAGTCCTTTTTGGACGGCCGACACCGGTTTTTCCGCCGATTCCGCTTTTTGGGGAAATCGATTTTTAACCCGGCCATACCAGGTGTTCACTTCCCGGGAGAGAATTTCTGAACGCCTGGAGATTGCCCGAATGATGCTTAATCTTTGGTTCTCCGGCATTGGGGCCCAGGGCGCGGGGATTTGGGTTTGTGCTATTTTTAATTCGCGAAGCCCGGTTTCAAGATCGCTATCCTCAACCAACCCGGTTAAATCCGGAAGGCGCAGGCGCAAATTTGCTGCAGGTAAAATATCAAGAATGATTTTTTCGTCCTGGAGACTTTGCTGTATCCGATCACGATAGTCGGATATTTTGTTTCGTATTAAAATATGGTCGATTTTATCATCTAACGATAAATTGAGCCCACTAAGCGTCTGGCTCATTTCTTTTTCAAACATCGATAATGATTCCAAGGCCAGTTTGGCGTCTTCTTCATGTCTCATATTGGATAGATTTAAGGAGGGGTCCAATATGCTTCTTCTCAATTCCAGGTAACGATCAACTTGGGCTCGGAAAATAATAGTATTGTTGGTTTGGCTAATTGTTATTTGTGTTTGATTATTATTTTGTGCCTGGGTTGGATTTTGTAATGAAAAGGGTAGAGTGGCTAGCAGAAATACCAGTACTTTGGAATTGGAGCGAATATCTAAACTCATAATATACCTATAATTTATGTTTTAAAAAAACTTACAGAGTCGGAAAGACTTAAGCAAGAAAAATATTCATTTTCTCTTAATTTGAATTATTCATTTTTTGACAGGATTAACAAGATATACTGGATTTATATCCTGATAATCCTGTTTATCCTGTCTAAAAATGAACATCTAGATTAGTTAAAGTATATTGTTAGTTTACAGCCTTAAGCTGCGCTATGAATTATCCAGGTTAATCAAATCTTCTTTATTCAAAGAAGTTCGGAGCTTTTTAGATAATTTGGAAAAAACAATTTCATGTGCTTGTTTAAGGAGATCATAGATCAAGTCTTCTTCGAGGGCAGTAAGGTTTTCTAACTTCACCCAATTAAACGAGCAGCATAAGGTGCGGGAATGATATTAGGTAGTTGTATGAATCTTTCGTAATCTTATGGAGAACATTTGAAGGATACAGAGTTCGCTTCCGGGTGATCCAAATCCAAGACCGCATACATCTTGTTCCCAACACTAAAAACCAAATTAGTTCCCCATTTTACATCTTCAGTTGTATGAGGTAAAGTCCGGCAAAATTCCTGGATGGAATTGAATGTAACCATACTGGTTTTGGTTAATAATAAAAAAAGCGTGAAGACTATTGCCATCACGCTTTTTACTATTCGACTATTAAATCCGGCTTAATCAATATCATCACTTGGTTGGGACCAGGGTGGAACAACCTTATTCATCCTGGCATAAGCAATGGACTGGCCAAGATGTTCATTATTATGACCGGACAAAATTAACAAAAGTCCGCGGTAGGTTGTGGTTATTTGCATCATCTCGATTGTTACCTCTTTGTCTAGATCTGCGTCTTTCATATTTTTGATAAGTTTACGTACATTGTCGAATGAACTCATGAGATGTTTTTTCACATCATCTTTGTTGGTGGTTTCTTTTTCCATTTTCATGGCTGCCTGCATATCCATACCTTCTGGCATGTCGCCACCAATAAAAGAGGGCATAAACACATTCGCACCAGCGATATGCATAAATACCTCACTCACACAACGCACACCCTCCATGGGCCTCCAAGTATAATTTTCTTGCGACATTGCATCTGCTAACTGCAGAATTTTATCGGCAACACCATTGAATTGCGTCATGAATTCCGCCTTAAAGCCTTTCATTTCCGACTTCTTGCCATACGAATCTTGTGCAGTTGCAGTAAATGATAAAATACTGCACAGGACAAACAAAGCCAGTGAAAGACGAACTAATTTTTGAAACATGATTACCTCCGTTTTTGGGTTATTAATTATGGAACTTGTTTTGTGGATTGATCTGCAAATAGACAAACAAAATTAAGATGCTTTTTATTTCGAAGTAACGGTATATTTTATGAGCACGCTCTCGACAAAATCCATTTTAATAATGTTGTCATCATCTTCGAAGTTGCATGTTATGACCTTTAGTGTGCCCTCCATCCTTTCGGATACACCCTTGGGCATGCCGTACATCTGCATCACGTCTTCCCACAATAAGCCTTTGTGCAAAACAACTTCTTCTGCCACTTCCATGCTTGCGGCAGATACTGTTGCAGTTGCGGAAACAGCGCCCTGGTTGGAAAAATCTACATATTGAGCTAATGCTGCCAGAATGGATTCCGGGGTCTTCTCTGCGTGGGTCAATTTGTAATCATACCTGACGTTAAAGCGTGAACCAGCTTGACTGGCTTTTTCTCGCACCCTGGCTTTCTTGGCCTGGGTCGCATCTTCCGCTGTCAGTTCCAATCTTCTTTGTTCTTTCTCTCTATCGCGCTCGAGTTCATCCCGTTCTTTTCTGAGTTCTTTTTTCTTGTCCGAATCCGTTTCTTTTTTGATTAACTTATCCAATTGATTTTCCCGTTTACTCTTGTCAACATAAGGCGCATCGACATTATCCGATTCATCCCAGAATGTACCATAACCGCCGCCGCCGAGTTGAAATTCAATGTGCTTACCCTTGGTCCTCACCTTGGTAACCATAATGGACTGCCCCGAAGTGACCGATATGCCAAATTCCTTAATTCGATTGCCGTAATCTTCAAAATTGACGACGGGTTTTCGCAGGGGGTAAACGTCGATTCCTTTTTGGGTAGCGGGCATATCCAATTTTACGGTGACCATTTTGCCTTCGAAGTACTCCTTAAGGGCCTGCTCATTTTGGCCAAAAAGTTGTGAAACGCTAAAAAGTGTCCATACGATCATGAAGAAAATATTTTTAGAAACCCTGTTTGATTTCATGATGTTCCTCTTTATTTTGTTAGAATACCGACCGACAGTGATGAACCCAGGAAGGCGTTAATATTACAAAAATTAAATGAATATTTCAAGTTGTTCCTTTTAATAATTCTAAAGGATTAAAAAACTTATCTCATTATAATAAGAGCATCTTCAAATGGTTCTTCTTCGTCTTCTTCAATGACAAGACAAGCCTCAATAGTACTATCTAACATTTTTATGAATTTCATGGCCAAGGCCCTTTGATTATACCATGCTATAACATCAAATAATCGCTCGCATGATGTGGCAAGTTTTTCAACGATAAAAGGATGTCGATTAAACTCACAAGAGAAAACTCCAATTGTTTTAAATATTTCAATGGCTATTTTAAAATTTTCTATATCAGCTTGTCAATATCAACAATTTCTGTACCAGGGAGATGGATAAGGTATGTATGAATTTCTTGTGCTTTCATAGCCGTCTTACTAATATCTCCCATGGCTGATAGTATAACAGATTGATCGAAGCCTTCAAGTATAGATTTTGAATATGTTGAACTACCTTCGAGAAGATAGAGAGTGTGCAAAAAGTCAAGATTTCGCTTAATTGCAAAGGTGTCCGAATCTTCAATCGCTTGTATTTCATATAGTCTTTTGCTGATTTCAAATTTGAATAGAATTTTTTCTATCCCGGATTCTGATTCCAGAGGGGATTTTTTCCGCGTTCTTTCGTTGATTAAGAACGTTTCCCATTCATGCTTATACTTCTTTATTAAGTTTATTGAAAAGCCTTTGGTTAATCCTCCTCTCTTGTGCATCTCGTCATGATGCTCAGTACACACCACATCTATTTTTAGGAAATTGTCAATACTACTCGAAAATAGTTCAGTTTTATGTTTATATATATACTTAGACGGAATTTGATTAGGAATTCTTTGTGGTTCCGGGGGGAATAGAAAACTAAACGCAGAGATCGCCGAGCATATAAATTAATCTCATCAAAATTTGCTGGTCAAACCATTTAGAGATACCTGTAGTTTAGATTAGATCTTACCTTACCAGGTTTTTAAAATCACATGATATCAGTCGGAAACTCTAATCGCTTCAAAGGGATCGTTATACTTTGCCGACCTGTCTCATCTTTTGGATTGATAGTTGTGGGTATCATTTTATCATTAAATCGGATAACCGTCGCTTCCGGTTTTGGAGTGTAAAATGTCAATTCCTGGAGATCGTTCTTTTGAATTATTTTTTGTTTGAAGGAATGGTTATTATGGCCGTTAATGTTGATTTCATAACCATTCTCATTTTTTTTAACGATCCAATCCATTTCATTCACCAGAAAAGAATTGTTAAGAAGTTTACAAGTTGTGGTAACCCAGAGTTTACCGGAATAAAACAACGATGCCAGATATTCAAACGCTTTAACAGTCGCTGCCGAAAATGGCTGGGGCGCATTTCGGTTTTTACGATCACCCCAATGAACATAGAGAATACAAGATCCTTCCTTTTCAGTCAGTCGGGTTAGCATCTTCGAATGTAATAATAACGGTAAATCGTCACTCCAATCATATCGCCCGGAACCATATCGCTTGAAATGAAGTAGAGAGTTTCCATCAGCCAGATCAATTTGATTTAGCAATTGATTGTTTTGTAGCAGAGGAATTTTATCCTTTTTCCATCTATTTAATCCAAACTTTGCCAGCATCCTGAAGCGATCCGGAAATCCTGGAGTTAACAGGTTATTAAAATAGGCTTCATGACTTTGAAATGGACGATCCTGGCCAATGATTTTTGTCAACGAAGTTTCTTGATCCCAAAAATAAGTAAAGCCGGCATCTATCATAATATCTGAATGATAATTGGAAGTTGCAGAAATAAACTCTACTGGCTTGTCTCCTAATTGGTATGAGGCGGAACCGATATTTTGTGAATTATACTCATCGCCATGATTCACCCAGGTTTCGAGTTTCAAGCTGTGTTTATCTAATTCTTCCAGGCAACGTTCGGCTAGCTGCCTGGAGAATCCGCCAAATTTACTAAAATTTCCGTAGGAATGTAAAGTGTCTATATATCCTGTTTTGATAAGCTCCCGGATAGCAGGTGCATATTTGGATGGCGTTTTGTTATCCTCCTCAAAATAACAAAAGGCATGATCTTTCGTGTTGCGATTTGAATAAAACCAAAATGAATCGGCCAGTTCTAATCCCAGTCCCCGACCAAGAGGCGTATTCTCCTTTGAATTTAGGAAAGAGTGAATGGTAACAAAATCTTCGAAAGTCGTCCCATCGATATCGCTGCAGATGGTGAAGCCGGCTCTGTATGGGTAAGGAAACTTACGAAGGCTAATTGATTTCTTAAAGTCGGATTGTTGGTTCATTTGGGAAGAAGCTTGAAATTCCAAGTTACAAGTATCAACTCTCAAATAAAATCTTAATTATTCCGATAAAAGCCAGGTTGTCTTTTTTGACAGGATTAACAAGATATACTGGATTTTTATCCTGATAATCCTGTTTATCCTGTCTAAAAATGAACATCTAGATTAGTTATTTGAGTTTTGTAATTTGTTCATGGGTTATTTCGAACACTTATAAATTTCAACAGGATAGATTTACCTATTCGTAAGTTCTTTCTTTGATTTTCTTTGCCGGCACTCCCGCAACAATTGTATTCGCTTCCACATCTTTTGTAACAATTGCTCCGGCTGCTATAATGGCTCCATCTCCAATATGAACACCAGGTAAGATAACTGCTTTCGTGCCCACCCAGACGTTTTTACCGATGACTACATCCTTTTCAATAGGCGGTTGGGTCCAGATTAATTCTCCTTTTTTTATACCATAACTTCTTGAACTGACAAATGCTTCCGGTGCAAGCGCCGAGTCATCGCCAATGACAATTTTGGAAGTCTCTCCCGCCCAGACATACACAGATCGGTTGATGATCACATTGTTTCCCAGGAAAATATTGTGGGAATAGGCTAAATGTGCAGATGGTAGAATAGAGGTGCCTTTTCCAATGGCACCCAGCTGCATGATACCATAAACATTGCTATGCAGAAAAATTCTAATCGCACGAATAATTTGCGTCCACAACACCAAAGAAAATAATATCCTGATGTATTTAAATAAAATTCTCATCGTTCAAGTTGTTTTATTTAATTAATTTGAATTTGATTAATTTAACCGGCAGGGACTATTTTTGCAATGTTTTTGATCCATTTATTGCCGAAGGGAGTTTATCCTTTTAAAATAAATTTAGTTTATTTATAATGAAAATGAAACGCAGAGTTTGCAAGAAAGCAAAGGTTTTTTAATTTTTACAAATATGGTAAAACTGTGTGTTTTCCGGTTAAAACGATATGAACTATGTAGGTTAAAAATTACTCGAATGAATGAGGACTTCAAAACTTTATAGAACAATCAGAAAAAGAAAAAGGGTATGACTTCAAGATCAAAACGTAGAATGATATACTTCTTCTTGAATAAGAATTGATTTTAGTTTTGGGTATTATCTTTTTTACGGGTATTGCCGCTTCATTCAATGATTCAACCGATAGGGAACCTGGTTATCAGGATGTTTTTGATGAGATTTGTCAATTGTTGAAAACAATTTTTACGATGCCACATTTCAATGCTAAGTTTCCGAAATTGAAAGCCAGCTATTGGATCTGCAAAGCGGCGGTCGACTCTTTCTGGCAGTAATGGATTCAAGAATCGATGGTGTAAGGTTGGAGGGGGGGGTGGTGTAGAACCGGACATTAGCGTGCCAATGGATATCCGCTATTGTAATGGCACAGATGTACAGGTGGAAGCCGCTATCGTAAATCTTCTCAAAGAACTGCGATAAGCATAATATTTATTTCTTGATATTACACATTAAAATGTGCAATTTCTTAAAAGAAAAATATAATGCCGATAACCTTGCCATAGATGATAAACTAATTGAAAAAGCTCAGTTGATTGGAAAACACAAGACCAAAAAGGCAGTCGTGACCAAAGCGCTTCAAGAGTGCATTCAACGCAAAAAACAAATGCAGATATTGAATTTATTTGGGAAAGTAGATTATGATCCAGATTATGTTTATAAAAAGCAGAGGCAGGTACAGTGAAATTTCATCTCTGGAGGTAATCAAGTATGAGTAAAAGAGTACGATTGTGTAGAAATGAAAAACAAAGCTGCTGAAAAAATCAAAAAGAAAATTGCGGGTTTAACACCAAAAGAGGAATTAACCTTTTGGAAAAACCAAACAGAATCGTTACGAAAGAGACAGAGAGAATTGTCGGGAAAACAGAAGATTAGACCCTAGCATTGAAATTAAAACAGTTAATACAAGTTATGTGAACCGTAGCTTTAGCGCATCAGAACACAAAAATTAAATGTGGTCAAAAACCGAAAGGATTTAATTCATATTTACTGAAACCAGTTGGTAAATTCTTAATCATAATTTAAAAATAAAAAACCCTCAATAATTCTCTTGCTTATCCCTTAAAAATTTCGTAGAATTCATCATACCAACCAAATCTTATCAAACCAATTAAAGGAGCATTGCCATGCCCGAAGAGAGCAAAACCAACGGAAAAGTTTCCCGAAGGAAATTTCTCAAAGGAGTGGGTGGGGGAATTGCAACAACTGCCGCAATTACCAGTGGCGGTCTGCTCACCAAAGAAGCGGCCGCAGCCATCTTTAACCCGGATGCGGAAATTATTGCTGGTTCGCAAACCATTCAACTAAATATCAATGGCAAAAACCAAAGCGTTACTGTCGAGCCCAGGACAACTCTGCTATGTGCGTTGCGGGAAAAACTGGAACTTACCGGCAGCAAAGAAGTCTGCGACCGCGGACAATGCGGCGCTTGTACTGTCCATGTCGATGGTGAACTTGTGCTTTCATGCATGTCGCTTGCCCTTGACTTGCGCGGAAAAAAGATCGTGACCATTGAAGGGTTGGCAAAAGGAGATCAGTTGACAGTCGTGCAACAGGCTTTTATAGAAAAGGATGCACTTATGTGTGGTTTTTGTACTCCCGGATTTGTTATGGCTGCAACGACCTTGTTGCAAAATAATTTAAATCCTACTCTGGACCAAATTAAACAAGGACTTTCCGGTAATACCTGTCGATGTGGAACGTATCCTAAATTGTTTGAAGCTGTACAAGCAGCTGCAAAAACAATGCGGAAAGGAGTGTGAGCCATGGCGAATTGGAAACCTCTCAATCAAATGTCAATACTGAGCAAACGTTATCCTCGTCTGGATGGAGCCGAAAAAGTTACGGGTCAAGCGAAGTATGTGTATGATCAAAATCCTAAGGGCATGCTATATGGCGCTATCCTGTCTTCGCCTCATCCTGCTGCAAAAATCATCAGTATAGATGATTCAAAAGTGCGCAGGCTGCCGGGCGTGAAAGCCGTCTTAACAGATGTCCATCCCACTGGAACTTTGCGCTATGTTGGTGAAGATGTCGCAGCGGTTGCGGCAACTACTGCCGAAATCGCTAAAGATGCCCTGGAATTATTTGATGTGAAATATGAAGTATTGCCGTTTGCAGCCGATTTGGATGCGGCTATGAAAGACGGCGCTCCAAGAGTATTTACAAATCGGAGCAATATTCGCGATCCGAGAGTTCGTGGCGAGGGTGATGTGGAGGCGGGTTTTGCCCAGGCAGATGTGATTGTCGAAGATGAATTTCGAACCCAGGTACAAACCCAGTCTAGCCTGGAAACTCACGGCAGTGTGGCTATGTGGGAAGGTGATGAGCTTATTGTTTGGGATTCGACCCAGGCGGTTCATGGTGTTCGTGAAGGCTTAGCGAAGTTTTTGGAAATGCCGGAGAGTAAAGTACGAGTGATATGCCAACACATGGGAGGGGGGTTTGGCAGCAAGCTTCAGCCAGGGAGTTATTCGGCTATTGCTGCAAAATTGTCCAAACAGGCCAATGCACCAGTACATCTCATGTTAACTCGTAAACAGGATTTTTTGGTAGCCGGGAATCGCCCCGACAGTATTCAAAAAATTAAAGCGGGCGCAAAGAAAGACGGTGAGTTGGTCGCATTCTCAGCAACAAGTTGGGGTACCCCGGGTATCAGTTCCAACGCAAGAACACTCCTTCCATTTGTTTATGAATTTCCGAATTGGAAACATGAACATTTCGATGTATTTACCAATGCCGGATCTGCCCGGCCTTTTAGGGCTCCCGGTCGTCCGCAGTCATCCTTTGCCATGGAGCAAATCATGGATGAATTAGCGGAAAAATTAGGAATGGATCCCCTGGATTTGCGGCTAAAAGTCGATACCAATCAAACCAGGTTACAAGAGTGGCGAAAAGGTGCAGAAAGAATTAGCTGGAATAAACGCAATAAAACACCTGGCAGCGGTAGCGGACCATTGAAGCGAGGTTTAGGTTTAGGCGCCAGTATCTGGTCGACTGGAGGCAGGGGTACAAAAGCAACAATGACGGTTTTTCCGGATGGTGGAGTTGAAGTAAAATGTGGCACCCAGGATATTGGCACCGGCACCCGTACGATTATTGCAGCCATCGCCGCAGAGGAACTAGGGTTGAAGATAAATCAAATCCGATCACTGGTAGGGGATACAAACTATCCACGGTCAGGTGGCTCGGGAGGAAGCACCACTGCTCCCTCTGTGGCGCCGGCTATCAAAAATACCACAGAAAAAGCGAAAGCCAAACTAATAGAATTAGCGGCGAATCATTTTGGAGTTCAGCCTACCGAAATTGAATGGGGAAACGGAGAAGTTTCGGTTCGTGGGGCTGCAAATAAAAAACTAACCTGGAAAGAAATCTGCAGCCTGCTGGATTCCGAATCACTCGAAGTCCATGGTGAATGGGTCGAAGGTCTTTCTTCAGCCGGTGTTGCCGGCTGCCAGTTTGCAGAAGTTGAGGTGGATATTGAAACCGGTCGAATTGATGTGATCAAAATCGTAGCTGTTCATGATTGCGGCTTGATTCTTGATCGACTTACTACCGAGAGTCAGATCAATGGAGCTGTTGTTCAAGGTGTAAGTTACGCTCTTTACGAAAACAGACAAATGGATCCGATTACAGGAGTCCAGGTCAATGCTGAGTTCGAGAATTACAAAATTCTAGGTACGATGGAAACGCCTGAAATTGAAGTCATATTTCATGATGAACCGGAACGCGGTGTTATAGGAATAGGAGAACCGCCAACGATACCGACAGCGGCGGCAATAGCAAATGCGGTTTACAACGCTATCGGAGTGCGTATTCGTGAATTACCGATGACTCCGGATAAAGTGTTAACTGCACTCACACCTTCAACCAATGGCCGATAAGGAGGTTCATCATGAATAAGTTTGAATATGTCAACGCAAAACATCTAGCTGATTTACCGGAGCTTTTGGGACCCAGATGGGGTGAAAGTGCGATCCTGGCAGGTGGAACAGATTTACTCGATATGCTAAAGGAAAGATTAATCGAGCCCAAGCGGGTTGTGAATATCAAAAATATTAAAGATCTTTACGGGATAAGTAATGGCAATGGCATAGAAATCGGCGCTTTAACCACCATTGCTACAATTGCAGCTGATCCAAAAATTCAAGGAAAGTATGCAGTTTTATCCGAAGCTGCAGCTTCCGTAGCCACCCCGCAATTGCGTAATATGGGTACAATTGGCGGAAATATATGCCAACGACCGCGTTGTTGGTATTTTCGTGGTAAAGAGTTTCCATGCCTTAAAAAAGGCGGGAGTAAATGCTATTCTGTCGAGGGTCTCAATCAATACAACGCAATATTGGGCGGCGGTCCCAGCTTTATTGTCCACCCGTCTGATTCTGCACCGGCGCTTATGGCGCTTGCAGCCAGTATCGAGATTCTTGGAGCATCAGGAACCCAGGAGACAGCCATTGCAGACTTTTTTCAATTACCAGTGGATAATCTCAGGCGTGAAAATATTTTAAAGGCGAACCAGGTTGTCACAAAAATAATGATCCCGGAACCTGCACGAGGAACACGATCCACTTATCTTAAATTCCGTGAAAAACAATCTATGGATTTCGCCATCAGTAGTGTAGCTGCTGTTTTGCAGATGAGTGGCAACCGGGTGCAAAAAGCCCGTATCGTGCTGGGTGGTGTTGCGTCGATACCCTGGCGGGTAAAAAATTCCGAAGCGGAGCTGGAAGGTAAAACCTTAAATGCAGCCAATATCGAGAACGCTGCTTCTGTATCTGTAGCTAATGCGCTGCCGTTGCAACATAATGGCTATAAAATTCAATTGACCGAAAACCTGGTGCGGCGAGCATTGCAGAGTTTGAGTTAAATGATAATTTTTTTAACCGCAAAGACGCGAAGAACGCCAAGTTGGAAAAACTAATTTGAAGTTAATAAATTTCATAAAAATCGAGGTTCAGCATGTCTTTTATTAAAAATCCGGATCATCCGGAACTGCCAATCTGTAAGAGTATGCGCACTAAAGCCAGTTATGTTCCGGATATGCTTGATGAACATTATATGGAAGTTCATCACCCGTACAACCAATACTTTTGCTTAAAAACACTCCACCCCATTGGCCCCGATGACGATGTGGTTTGCCCGGAAGATTGTACGCCCAACAGGGTTTGCTTTCAACCATTACTGTCAAGCATCCCTGTGGCCTCGAATGACCGGAAAAATTACGAAGACAATCTTTCTTAAATAATCTCTTTTAATAGCTGTTTTTTCTTTTTTGACAGGATTAACAAGATATACTGGATTATTATCCTGATAATCCTGTTTATCCTGTCTAAAAATGTTTTTAATGAAAACGAACCTAAAATTTTTATTTCCTTTATTTTCAATACTGCACTTGGTTGCGTACTCCCCGCCAGCCCTTGCGCAAACCATATCCCAAATCAAAATTCCCAGTCGAGAATATGTGATCACGATCCATTATGATTTAGGTATGCATTGTACCGGCTTCGATCTTTCTTATTGTTGTATTTTGCCACCTTATAATAGCATCCTCGCTCAAATTATTAAAACTGCAGATTCACCTATGGCGAAACCTGTAATTCTTACTGAAACCGACTTACAAGCGGATCATTTGATTCTTTGGTATGAGCATGTGGACAACACCTATTCTGAAGGCCCCAAAATGTTGTATTGGAATGTGCCCGTAGACGTGAATGGCGACGGCGATGTCCAGGATCCAAGCGACTCTTTTGCCAATGCATACTTTCAACATCTTTTTACATATGAAGAAAGACCGCTCCGGTATATGCCATACCCGACCGGCAAGTTAACAAAGTTGTATTTAGGAACCGACCTGGCAATTCCGCAGGATCATGGTCCAACCGGTAAACCAATGAGTCACGGTAAATTGGATTATACCGGACCGGATGGCACCGTTCTCTACACGGTTACCAATGATGGCATCTCAGAAACGCCATTGGTTTTAGCTATGCGTGGATATTGGGAAGCGCTCGGTTTGCCATTAACCCCTTTTTACGATGGCTCCATCGGAAATATCCGGGAAGCAACCGAAGAAATTATTCGGCCCTATCAAAAAGCCTCGGTTTCATTGGCTGTTTGGCAGGATCAGAATGCGGATTCCATTCCGCAAAAACATGAAGTGACGATTGAGAATGATCCCCGAACCAAAGAACCGATAACCTTTTTTGGCGCCAACCCAATCGATGTACCGGGTTGTCAGAAATGTCATGCTTCAAAACGGGCTAATGGAGAGAAGTACAATCTTTGGGAAAAAGAGTTTAATTTTTGGAAAATACATTCCCGAATACGACAGATTATTACGCGAAAATTAAAGCTGCCTCCATTTCACTCCTGGAAATCCACGATGACAAACATGACACCGAATTTCTTAAAAGCTACGATCCTGATAATCGCACGGGTGCATCGGTGACCCGGCTTGGTCGTCAACCAGTACGGTGCCAGGCATGCCACGCCGATAATATCGTCGGGCAATTACAGGGCGCGAAAAAACCGAACGGAGAAACAATTTCGTCCCTTTCAGAAGCAATGCATCTGCTTCATTTGGAGAAAGCGCTGGATCCGGATATAAACGGCCGAACCGCAAATTGCCAGGGCTGTCACCCTGCCCATGTGCAGTCTGGCAGTTTGGCGGAATACCCGATAAATGATGAAGGTCATTTCCGTGGCGGCGATATTCGCGATTATCGCGGCGGTTGTTTTCTGGGTCGTGATCTGCACTCGAATGCGAATTCCGGCAAAGTGCTGGGAACTCAAAAACATTTGAATTCGATAGGGAAGTGGATCCAGGAAAATGTTTTGATGGATGGTAAAGGCATGTACTGCACCAATTGTCATAATGTTGCCTCACGACTATTGTACAAAGCGGATACGCTGGATAATGTGCTTGCATTGACAGGATCGACACTTCGAAATCGTTCTCTAGATCAAATAGTGACTACGATGCGACGTATGGAAAACGGACGATACGCCAATTTTTCCGCGGAGGATTTTTTCGATCCGAAAACCACGAGTGATGGCATCAAAGCCATTTGGACCGATACGCCATCCGATCCCTATCGCATTATCGATGATGGCAAGGATTTCTGGCTCGCGGCTGGCGAACCCAAATGCGCCGACTGCCACAACCCGCCTTTCGTGGAAAATATGGGCGGCATTTACGGGCCCATCGACCAGGTGGAGAAGTTTAGCCTGATGCGTTACAGCAAAGGCCACCGCGGTATCTCGTGCCAGAGCTGCCACCAAAGTACTCATGGATTATACCCGGTAACCGAGAAAGGCGCCGATCCGGTCAGTTTAAGCCAGGCGAAGGCGCTGAATCCGGATGGCCATGCCGGACCGATAAAATGCGGCACCTGCCATGCTGTCGATCAGGAAGGTGTGCCGACGATAGTGACAGATGCAATGCTTAGCCCATACCAGAAAGAATCTATCCAGGTCGCTTTCAAACAAGCCACAGCATTGATGCACTCCTTGCAGACTTATGAGAAGGCGCATGGGCCGGGGAAGTAGCGGATGTGTAAAATAATTGAGGCAAAGATCAGATTAGTATCCGACTTTCTCAAAGAAAAACGGTTTTTATGCTGAAGAGCGATAGAATACAGGGGCTTAAAGATCCCGATGTTTTATTAACTTTATTTAGTTAGTGTCTGAACGAAAACAACCTTTCTGTCATTCCCGAATGCTTTTATCGGGAATCTTCCAGATTGGAATAATGAGATTCCGTCTTAAAAAATGCCGAATTGACATTGTTTTCTGAGTTTTCGTTCAATCACTAGTTAAGATTTAATTCTTGCGTTCTCTCGTTAACACCAAGAACTTTCCTTTCCTTTTAAAAAAATAGCTAATTACACATTATAGTCTTGGATGTCTGTTGCTAAATTTGTATATTCACATTGCATGGTAATGACCTAAACTCATAATAAATTTTACCGATACACTAAGCAGCCTTTGTTATTTGTGACATTCGAATTGAATTAATGGTTTAATGAATCGTTCTACTGCTTTTGTAAAAATATTAAATTCACAACAATGGGGTAAATACAGATTTAATATTAATATCATTTTATCACTGGGTCTCTCTATAATACTAAGTAGCATAACGAACTTAAGCATTGCACAAAATATAGTAACAGAAACAAATACTCATTTCACCCAAAATATCTATCCTCGTTTTGAACGCCTTGGAGCGGATGCAGGATTCACACAGACTCGAATCACCAGTCTTCTACAGGACCACCAGGGATACTTGTGGATTGGCACACTTGATGGTGGGTTGGTAAGATATGATGGATACACGTTTCAATCCTTTAAGCATGATCCTGATGATTCGAGTTCACTGTCCAGTTCTGGGGTAGAAACATTATTTGAGGACTCCCGTGGTTGGTTGTGGATTGGAACTTTAAACGGCCTCAACCGCTTCCATCCCGAGACTGAGACTTTTTCGCGTTTTGATCTCCAGACGCTGGTAAATGGCCCTCTTCGGGTGAGAACTATTTGCGAAGATTCCACAGCGGCGATTTGGGTTGGTACTTTGTCCGGATTGTTTCGCATCCCGTATCCTGATCAGCTCGTTTCCATCGGCTCAAGTCCCATTCTAGCGGCTGACACTTCTATGGCGCAAGTAACCCGATTGTTACCGGATGAGGGCCATCCGGAAAGCCTGAAAAACAGAATCACTCGACTCGTGGTTGATGATCAGGGTATTATATGGGTGGGTACTGAAGGTGGATTGGGGTGGCTAACAAAGCTTCCTGAGTCTGAAGCCTCGAACAACTCAACACATATGTCTTATACTTTTAGCTTTTTTCCTGAGGAACCGGGCGCTCCGAACCACCTGCCAGAACAATATGTCAAGAATCTGATTTGTGACCGCAGTGGCGTTATTTGGGTGCTCATGGATAACTTTCACAGGATTGATGGATCGAATGGTCTGTGGACAGTAGAAAGCTATACCCTGCCCGGAGATTATTTCATTGACTCCGCCCTGTTTGAAATTCCTAACCATGTGCCAACCTGGTTTTGGATTGGCGAAACGGGTCTGATCAATTTTGACCCCGTTTCAAAATTATTTCAGAGGATCAAAATTACTGAAGAGGAGGGAGAAACTGATGTTTCCCCATCCGTCATCATTCAGGATGAAGCAGGTGTGGTATGGCTGGGAACGGTTTGGCACGGCCTGTACAAATACGATTCGGCATTACAGTTTTCAGCCTATAACCCTGTTTTGAATCGATTGCAATCCAATCTGGTAAATATGCGATTTGTTTTTGAGGATTCGCATCAAAACCTGTGGATTGCAGTAAAAGAACTCTATCGATGTGATCGTGCCAGCGGGGAGATGAATTTGATTCCACAGCCTATGTTTAATGATGGAGGCTTTACATATATCAATTGCGCTTTTGAAGACGCTACAGGCCATGTTTGGTTTGGGACTGAGGGGAGAGGTCTGTTCCGCTACAATCCCGATCGTGAGGTTCTGGAGCAACCTATCAAATTTGGCAGGGAAGTTGCGGTAAATGCAAGTGCAATTACCGGGGATGGTGATGGAAATATATGGGCTCCCTTACTTTTGAAATACGGTAGTGAGCTGAAAAGCCGGACGGACGCTGTTCTTTATAAGATCAACCTGGAAAACCTCGAGGCCAGAAAATTTCAATATGATTCCTGGACCGGCGATTACGGAGCACGCCTGAATTACTATTTCTACGATATTAAGAATGGACAGCCGGGTGTTTTTTGGATTGCTACCGGCTATGGCTTATTGCGTTTTGAGGAAAAGCAGGCATCTTTTAGGCTATATCAACACGATGCTAAAGATAAACTTTCCTTGAGCAGCAATTCAGTAAAGGCCATTTGTCTCGATCCCCGTTTCCCCAAGCGTTACCTCTGGCTTGGTACCGAAGAAGGAGGTTTGAATCGTTTCGATATCGAGCAGGAGACTTTTCGGCACTTCACCATACGGGATGGCTTGCCGAGTAATCATGTTTCTTCCATCCTCACTGACGAAAAGGGACATCTCTGGCTGGCTACCGATAATGGAATTTCGAAAATAATCCTGGACCGGGAGAGCCGTGAAATCAAGAGTGTTCGTACCTACGATCAGGCGGACGGCTTGCACGGCAATGATTTCACTTTCTTCTATGGCCAGAACGCGGCGAAGACGGCCAATGGAGAACTTATTTTTACAGGTCCCAAAGGGTTTAGCATTTTTCATCCCGACAACATCAAGGAGAACAAAAGCGATCCGCCGGTTCTGATCTCAGGCCTTCAAATCAATTATGAGCCAGTTTTCGTGAGCGAAAACAATTCACCACTGGATAAGCACATCAGCCTTACTGAGAATTTAGAGCTACCCTTCCACCAGAATACCCTTGCATTTGAGATGACAGCCCTGGATTTTCGCGCACCGAAGAAAAACCGCTACGCTTTTAAAATGGAAAACTATGATAAAGAATGGATCGACAATAGTACGAACCGCATCGCCCATTACACCGGAATGCCCTGGGGCAAATATGTCTTTCGCGTGCGAGCCGCCAACAGCGACGGGGTTTGGAATGAGGAAGGAGTAGCGCTAAAAATAATCATTACCCCACCGTGGTGGCGAACGAAATTAGCTTACTTGCTTTATTTGCTCGGCTTTTTCGGAGTTCTCTATGGCGGTCGCCGTTTTGAAATAAGCCGCCAGCAACTCAAGCATCAGGCTGAATTAAAGCATGTCGAAGCCGAGAAGCTCAAGGAGCTCGACAATGTCAAGTCTGACTTTTTCGCCAACATTTCCCACGAATTCCGCACGCCTCTGACCTTGATTCTTGGACCCACAGAGCAACTGATGGAGGAAGCCACTGAAGGCGGCAAAAAGAAGCTGGCGCTAATCCGGCGTAATGCCCAGCGCCTGCTCCGTCTCATAAATGAGTTGCTCGATTTGTCGAAGCTGGAAAGCGGCAAGGCGCAGCTGCAGGCGAGTCCGGGTAATTTCATCACCTTTCTGAAAGGAGTGGTGATGTCTTTCGAATCCTGGGCACGGGACCAGGGAATGGATTTT
>JADFJB010000025.1 GCA_022566355.1 candidate division KSB1 bacterium | reverse complement strand
TTCTTCTCCAATGGGGTTACCTGGGCACTGGGCTGCAATCGAGCGGCCGCTGAAGCCGCTCAGGAAGGGGAGCTTCCTGATTTTTTCGGCATCGAACACAAGACACTCGGGACTCCCATCGGCGCCGCAGTTGCCATGGGTATTTTCGGCACCCTCACACTGCTGTTGTACGGTTTTTTGTCGCATTCCAATGCGGACCTGTTCTGGTCCCTGTTCGCGTTTAGCGCCATCATATTCCTGCTGCCATACATCGGTATGCTGTTCGCTTTTATAAAGTCGCGTAATGTCGATATCGACATAACCCGACCGTACAAAGTGCCCGGTGGCGATGCGGTCGCAAAGACACTCGCCTGCCTTTGCATCCTGGTACTGGCATTGTCGGTTGTGTTGTTTGTCTATACGCCAGGCGAAGGGATACAACTGCCGGTGCTTTTCGGCGCCTTGGTCATAATCGCGATAGGGGAGGCGCTCATAAGATGGGCTGAAAAGCGAAAACAGGTTCGATCGGGCTGACATAACGACGCATGAAATTGCGGCTGGAGAAACTGGACCCTAACGGTGGCTTAAGCCTGTGCCTGATCAGTTTTGTCGGCGCTGTCGGTTTATCCGCGCTAATGATTCTCCCCATCCTCGCAGGCTCCTGCATCGACTATCTCGGCTTCGGTGAAGACACGGCCGGTCTGCCTGATTCCATTTTTGCGGGATACCCGTCAAACCTGGCTGGCAACGATGATTAACTTCTCTAAAGATCCCGACTCCAGCGAAAAATCGCTTTACGAAACTTCGGCATTTACTCGGGAACTGATTAGCGAGGTCGCCCGCAGTCATTTCAGTATGCATGCGTGGCGCATTCTTCTGTCGCGGTCCTGGGCCCGCTCGCTCGACGACATTAGAGAGTCGCCGGCTCGCGCAAGATCCTGCTGGTCATGGATTGCCGGTGTCGCCGCCACGGGGATCGGCATCATTTCGCTGACGCTGTTGTTTCAATCGCCTGATCGAACACTCACGGCATTAATGTACTGGATTCCATGGTATGCCAGTGCCGTGGTTTTTCTGTTGACCCACCTCGGCATGCTCGACGACGCTCAGGTGCGTCCACACTCAAATCTGTTGCTGCCGAATGGGATGAGTTTCCTGCGCCTCAGTCTTGCACCGCTGGTCGTCTGGCCGTGCCTGCAAATCCCGGTAAATCCGGTAATCGGACCAGTGTTCGCAATTTTTATCGTTGGCCTGTCCTCGACCGATTTACTCGACGGGTGGCTAGCACGACGTCAACAACTCTGTACGCGATTGGGCCGCATGCTTGACACGCTGGCTGATCTTGCGCTTCTCACCTTTCTGGCCTTGGGCCTGTATCAGGTGGGTGCTATTCCAGCAACGTTGCTACTTTTGCTGTTCGTAAGATATCCGGTCCCTTTTTTAGGTGTCCTTGTTATTTATTTTGTGAAAGGACCGGCGCCATTGCTGGACAGGCGCCTGGAAAAACGCCAGATGGAAGAAGACACACGCCAGATTGCCGATTCCAACTCAGGCCTCAGCAGCCTGAACCGAAAGTGCGTTCAAATCGGTTCAGGGCGAAAGCCGTTCGATCTTCCAGTTATTTTCGTCCAACGCACTGTAAAGAAATCGATCGTGCAGGCGATCCGAACGACCTTGCCAGAATTCAAATGTCTTTGGAACAATTCGATAACCACCCCAAAAGCTGGGGAGAGGAATCACACCGTCAGAAAACTTTCGCTTTATTTCTTGAAATTTCATCTCAAGGAATTGCCGCGATGAAATGACCGAACTTTGCTGAGAAATCCACGCCCCAAGTTGGCTTCCCTTGTCGCGGGATGAAAAATACTTGAATGATTCGGCTGTAGATATCTTTGCAGCGCTACCGGTTATGGTCACTTGCCGCCCGAGAGCTTCCCATAAAAAGAGAATGGCAACATTGGGATTCTCACGGATCTGTTTGGCTTTTTTGCTTTCATAATTGGTAAAAAAGACGAAGCCGTTTGCATCGAACATCTTCAATAATACCGTTCTTATGGTCGGCACTCCCTGAATAGAAGCCGTAGCAAGACTCATTGCATTGGGAAACTCGATTTCAGTTTCACCCGCTTCTTTAAACCATTTCTCAAACTGTTTAACCGGATCGGGATCAAGATCTTTCCGGGTTAAGGCTTTGTTTTTATAGTCTTTTGACGAACCTTCAATTTCCATTATTGTCTCTTTTTGTTTGCAGACATTGAGAAAGCTTTTGTGAATTACAAACTAAAAATCCAACAGGTACTAATGGTTAGGTTATTATATACAAAATGAGATTATGGTTTTCAAGGTTATTGGAGTGTGAGTTGACGTTATTATTTTTGATAACTGTTTAGCTATTGGCATTTGGCTGTTAGCTATTGGTGTCCCGACCTGATTATGGATCGGCTTAACTTAGAACAAAAAATAATAAACAATCTCATCGGCAAGCTAAAGGCCAACAGCTAAAAGCTAATGGCTCAGGCTGGCTAACTTAAAGCAAAACCTTATATTGTTATTCACCTTAAACTAAAAATCTAACCATCCATCAAAAATCCGGAAAAAGTTCTTGCATCTCAAATGACCAATCCATATACTGCAAATGATTATCAATCCATAACTAAATACTTAAATACTTAACAAAACAGAGGAAATCCAAATGGCAAAAATCCTATTCCGAAAAGGGCTTTGGTCTGGAATCCTGGTTTATTTTGGTTTTGTGTTGGGATTAACCCCCCAAACTTCCACCGCACAAGATGAAGTCTTAAGCCCCCGAAACGCCAATTACACCATGGATGTAGTCCTGGATATCGAAGCAAATATAATCACCGGAATTACAATTTTAAACTGGCGTAATATCACGGATTTTCCTACCGATGAATTGCAATTTCACCTGTATTACAATGCCTGGAGAAATGATAAAAGTTCATTCCTTAATAACGGCCGTAATTCTTTCCGTCGTTCCGATTATAAAGATGATGAATGGGCATATAACGATGTTCGCGCCATGAAAATTTTACCTGAGTATGGTTTTCAGGAAACAGAAATTACCGGAACACTGGAATTTATTCAGCTGGACGATGGCAACGAACATGATAGAACGGTATTGCGGGCAAGCCTGCCACGAGCCGTTGGCGCAGGTGAATCCATTAGTCTGGAAATTAAGTGGGAGACCCGCGTTCCGCGTACATTCCGCCGGACAGGAAGGCGAGGTAAATATTATTTCCTCGCACAGTGGTTCCCCAAAATAGGCGTCCTGGAAGCCGATGGCAACTGGAACTGCCACCAGTTTATTCAAACGGAATTTTATGCGGATTACGGTGTCTATGACGTTAAAATGACGGTACCGAGCGGGTGGGTGTTGGGCGCCACGGGCAAAGAGATGGAGAAAACAGACAATGGCGATGGTACAACGACCCATCGTTATACCCAGGCGGATGTGCATGATTTCACCTGGGTAACGAGCCCTCATTTTACTGCACATGTCCAACGATTTGAGGAACCGGGATTACCGCAGGTCGATATGCGGCTGTTGCTAATGCCGGATCATGCCAGTAAAAAAGACCGCTATTTTGTTGCAACCGCAGCAGCGCTAAAATATTATGGCAACTGGTTTGGCGCATATCCATATGATCATGTAACTGTCGTCGATCCTGCATATGGCTCCCGAACGGGTGGCATGGAATACCCGACTTTCTTTACCGGCGGCACCCGCTGGCTTTCTCCTTTAGCAACGAGATCACCTGAAGGTGTAACCGTTCATGAGGCCGGCCACCAATTCTGGTACGGCATTGTCGGCAACAATGAATTCGAATATGCCTGGCTGGATGAAGGATTCAACACCTATTCCACTACGCGGACAATGTCGGCAGCTTATGACCCGCCGGTACTAAGCAGGCGATATTTTGATGGTTTTATCCCGGTGGTTTACCCATCCGTGAAATTATCAGAGAGAACCGATGGCGCCGACCAATACTATGGCTTCAACTCAACCTTAAAACGAGATCCCATGTCTACGATTTCCTGGAAAATCAGCACCGCCGCGTATGGCTTGAATTCATACGGTAAGCCTGGAATGATGCTGCGAACTTTGGAAAATTACCTTGGCTGGGAAACTTTTCAAATAGCCATTTCGACTTATTTTGAACGATGGAAATTCAAACATCCTAAACCGCAGGATTTTTTTGATATAGTGAATGAAATCAGTGGCCAGGATATGGGTTGGTTTTTCGAACAAACATATAACAGCTCAAGTGTGTTTGATTACGCCGTGGATGAGGTCACTTCCAATTCGATTAATGAACTTTATGGATACGAAGAACAGGACGGCGAATTGGTATTTCAGAAAAGTAAAAGCGAAACTGACAGCAGCGATTCCGAAAAGCAATATCACTCTACCGTTGTCATCAGGCGTTGGGGAGAAGCGGTATTCCCAATTGAAGTGAAGATCACTTTCGATAACGAAGAAGAGATAATGGAGCAATGGGATGGACTCGCGCGGTGGCATCAATTCGATTATGTCAAATCAGCAAAAGTGGTAAAGGTCGAAGTTGATCCGGAGAATAAGCTGGTACTTGATGTGAATCATGCCAATAATTCCTGGCTGCGCAATGCCCCTGCCGAAGATGCAGCGCGCCGGTGGGCCGTTAAATGGATGATCTGGATGCAGAGTATACTTGAATTTTTTGCATTCTTTTCGTGATCCTGGATTTATATGTCGAAGCATGGTGTTTATTTCAAATTTATACCACCCTTCGACTCCGCTCAGGGTGGCGGGCAAATGGAATTTTTGGAAAGCTAAGATTTAATTGGAGATAAAGAAAAATGAAGATTACAGAAGCGATTCGAACAGGAATAAAAAACGTAGGACGATCCAAACGTTATATTCTGTTAGTCTACTTTTTGAACCTGGTTGTCGCGATGGTATTTGCCGCCATTCTTGCCGGGACGATTCAGGATTCACTGGGCTCCAGCCAGGCGGCGGAAAACATGTCTACCGGATTTGACGGGCTTTGGTACAATAGTTACAGGGCCGAGGCTGGTGGGTTGGCGGCCACCTTTGAGCCTGGTGTAGTCGGGATTGGCGCCATTCTAAAAAGTTTGGACGCGTTTATCTCAGGAAATCTAACTGAGGGATTTGCGGGAATTGTTTTTATGGGCGTGGTAATGATGCTTTTTTGGACCTTTTTCTCCGGCGGTTTTATTTCATTGTATGCAAACCAGGATGAACAAAGCACATTCTTTCAAAAGGCTGCCGAATTTTTTCCAAGGTTTATCGTTCTATGGTTGATGGCTACGATTTTGTATTTTATTCTTTTTGGTTTTGTGATGAGCTGGCTTTCCGACATTGTCAGTTCGTTAACGCGAGAGACACTCGATGAGCGGGTTCACTTTTTTTACACCGTGATCAAATACTTTATCCTTTGGGTTCTTGTCTGGCTTGTGAATATGTTATTCGATTACAGCAAAATCTTAACCGTTCTTCAAGATCATAAAAATGCCTTAACTGCCCCAATCAAAGCGTTTAAAATGATCGTTCGAAATCTTGGCAAAACGTTTGGATTGTACCTATCAATTGGCATTGTGTGGCTGCTCTTTTTTGGCATCTATTGGCTCCTCGCTTTCGATCCAAGCAGCAGCTCCAGTTGGCTGGCTGTTTTCGTACCTTTTATTTTGGGCCAACTTTACATACTCAGCCGGATCTGGACACGTTGTCTTTTTTATGGTGGGCAGACAACAATGGGTGGAGCTTTGATTGAGAATGTTGATTAGCTTTTGTTAACTATGATAGAAGAAACATTGCTAAAGGAAATCAAAAAAAGACAGTGTCTGTTATTTAGAAAGAAATGGTTTTAAGAAGTTAATTAATTCAATTTGTTTCCCATAAATAAAGTTGCGGGTTATTTTCTTAAAAGTTATTTAGTTATAGTTAGTTAGAATTGAAAGCTCACAAATTAGGGGGCCAAACCAATAATTCAAGCTCAAAAAAATAAGCTGTTTTTTTCAAAAATTGATAGTAAGTTTATTTATTTAGTATTTAGTACAAGTACATAAAAACAATAAATACGGTGAGGTAAATAAATTAGATTTATCAACATCAAAATAACCTCCCCTGACCCCTCCTTAAAACAAGGAGGGGAAATTCCTCCCCTTGATAAGGGGAGGTTAGGAGGGGTCGTTGAAATTAAACAAGTACTTCGACTTTATTAAAAATATGTCATAAATTTATGAATTAGTGTACTTATCGAAATATCTGTCTTCTCAACCAAACTGAAAGGCGACATTCATGAAAACAATTACAAAATTCTTATTGTACCTGCTATTCATTTTCGTATTCTATTCTCAGGCCATATCTTCGGATAAGCCTGGAGAAAAGTGGTCTCGTTTCCGCGGACCCAATGGTTCCGGAGTGGTAACAGCCGTTGGCCTTCCGCTGGAATTCGGTCCGGATAAAAACATGATCTGGAAGACCGAGCTGCCCAAAGGCCACTCATCGCCAATCCTTTCTGAAAAATATATTTTCCTCACAGCTTTCTCCGGAGATACCCTTTTCACCTTTTGTCTTGATCGCAAGGATGGAAAAATCCTGTGGCGAAAGCAGTCCCCAAGAGATCGCCAGGATAAGATCGATGCTCGTAATAACCCGGCATCTCCCAGCCCGGTGGTAGATGAGGAAAATGTCTATGTTTTTTTCGCCGATTACGGACTCATCTCTTACGATTTCACCGGCAATGAACGTTGGCGCTATCCCTTAAGTCCTTTCAATAATATTTACGGAATGGGGGCTTCCCCGATTCTTGCGGATAACAAAGTTATTTTAAACTGCGATCAAAGCACGAATTCCTTTCTGCTGGCTTTGGATAAAAACAGCGGTAAAGTTATTTGGAATATTAAACGGCCGGAAGCAAAAAGTGGGCACTCGACTCCTATCCTGTATTATCCAAAAAATGGAAAAGCAGAGCTAATCGTGCCGGGATCTTTTTTTCTGACTTCTTACGCGATCGATTCCGGCAGCAAAAACTGGTGGGTAAGCGGCCTCTCCTTCGAAATGAAATCAACTCCAGTAATGAGTGATGATATCATTTTTGTAAATGGCTATGGGTCGCCTATGAACCAACCGGATAAAATTGTTACAGTTCCGCATTACCAGGAAGTATGGAAAGAGCAGGATAAGGACGGCAATGGCTTATTATCCAAAGAGGAACTGCCGGAGGGTAAAATCCAAGCCTGGTTTTCGTTTATGGATTTGAATCATGACAAAAACATGAGTCCGGATGAATGGGAATATTATAAGGCTGCTTTGGGGTCCAAGAACGGCATGTTAGGAATCCGGCTTGGTGGCCATGGTGATATGACCGAAACCAATCTTTTGTGGCAATATCATAAATCGGTACCTCAATTACCGTCACCGCTGATATATAAAAATATCCTTTACATGGTCAATGATGGCGGTATTGTAACTTCATTCAATCCATCTAATGGTGAGGTTATCAAGCAGGTCCGGCTGCTAGGTGCGGTAGATGCGTATTACTCATCGCCAGTGGCTGCAGATGATAAAATTTTTATGATCGCCCGATCCGGTAAAGTTTCTGTCCTCAAACCAGATGGCAGCCTGGAAATCATGGCAGTAAATGATCTTGGTGACAAATGTTATGCAACCCCGGCCATTTCCAACAACCGGATTTATATTCGAACAGTAGGTGCATTGTATTGCTTTGGAAAATTATAGATGTAAAACGGCAGACGGCACATGTGAAACGGCAAATGTTAATCTTCCTAAACAATGTCTAAAGCAACTTCAAATCATTCATTGATTTTTATACGGGAAAATGAAGGCCAGTTAACCGGAAGCGATTGCTGTGGAAAACTGGAAGGAGATTGGCTGGTTCAAAACGGTCAGCCGATTTTTGACCAACAACGCACTATTCTTTCAGGTATTGCCCCGTTATTTCTCGAAGTAAAAAATAAATTTTCAGATGATATCGATATTTCACAAGTTGACCCTCGCAACCAGCTATTTCTAACCCCCAAAATATTATTGGATATTTGGCGGAAAAAGAAATATTCCCGGGCCTCGTTTCAAAGTTTATTCATGCTATACAGATTACCGGCAATTATATTCGATGGAGAATTATTATTCTCCGGGCGAATACCTTCAAAACATGAGCTGTTTTCTCGGTTAAGAGTATAATTTAATTCCCCTTTTTCGGATTTTGGGAATGAAAAAGAGTTTCACAATCTCATTCTTTTTGTTGATCTTCAGCCCCAATTTACTATTGGGGCAAAAAGAAGGTCCTGTCTCAAAAATTGAAAATCCTCACGAGTTTTTTGGTGATGAAAGGCAGGATTGGATCGGAAAAGTCATTTTCTATCTTCGTTGCAATCATGTTAAGGTGAAAAATCCTTATTTCGACTGGTACTACAATCCATATAATTTTGATCGACCCAAACCAAAACGGGAAGATTTGTTGTACAAATACGGAAAGATTGAGGAGGTTTGGCATGGCCAAATTTTGATTACAAAACCCAACAGAAGCCCTTATTGGCGCCTGGGTTATTTTTGGAAAGTAAGATTGCTTCATAATATGCGGGAAGTTTATTATTGGGACGATAATGAATCCAAGGTAGTTAATTTCGGATTTGTAGATGATTTTGACAATGCCAAAAATGAAGTTGGCAGGACATTTTGGAGCAAAAAATGGGATGCTCTGTATAATTTTGAAGACAATGGAACCATTCCTTTAAAGAATATACAACCGGTTCGTCTAGATTCGGTCGCATGGGATGAATATGGGTTTTTCCCAATCAGGTTTATTTTTTCGACCAGGGCAAAACGGCAAGGTTATCTTTTGTATAAAAATTTTGATGAATTTACCAAAGATTGGTACTTAAGCGATCCGAGAAGGAAATTTCCATATTGGCGAATACGTGATTGGAAGTTGATCGAAGATCGTCAATTACGGAAAGGGATGAATGAAGATATGGTGTTGATTAGTTGGGGTGAACCGGTAAAAAAAGAAATCCAGGGTAAAAAGGACAATGTTGACACTGAAATTTGGACTTACAAAGGGGTTAAAGATCGAACTTACTTTCTCCATTTTCGCAATAACCGGCTAAAAACTGTACGATGGGAGGATGAGGATCAATGATCCATAACCAGTGATCAATATCCTTAGGGCAGTTAATTTTTCAGAATATCCATATTAAATAACACCTCTAACTTGTATGAAATTCATTGCATTTGACATGCCTGGTTTTATATTATCAAATATTTAATTTGATGAGTGTATTTTCAGATGTTAGCCCAGTGCGTAAAATATTTCCCAAATATTCTAAATGAGATCGGACAGATCGCGGACAATCATGGTTTTTCAGTCTATGTTGTAGGCGGTTTCATACGTGATTTACTCCTTTCTGATGATCCATACAGTGATGTGCGAATGGATCTGGATTTTACAATAGTTGGCGATGCATTGGAATTTACCAAATTGCTGCAAAAGGAATACAACGCCAAAAACGTAGTTGTTTTTGAACGGTTCGGAACGACCATGCTCGAGCTGAATGGATACAAACTGGAGTTTGTCACCGCAAGGGAAGAGAGTTACCTGGAAAATTCACGCAAGCCTATGGTAAAAAAAGCGGACCTTAAATCCGACCTTGCCCGCCGTGATTTCACCATAAATACGCTCGCCGTTGGACTCAACAACAATAATTGGGGAAAGATGTATGATCCATTTAACGGGATGAGCGATTTGGATCAAAAAATCATACGAACTCCACTGGAACCGAGCATAACCTTCAAAGATGACCCTTTGCGAATCCTGCGCGCTATCCGTTTTGCAACCCTGTTGAATTTTGAGATCGACTTAGGGACTGAAAGATCAATTACAAAAATGGCGTCGCGTTTGGAGATTGTCTCCAAGGAACGAATTACGGATGAATTCTTCAAAATTCTTTCAGCACCAAAGCCTTCAACCGGGCTTTTATTGATGGATAAATTAGATGTATTGGCCCATGTACTGCCGGAATTGATTGATATGAAAGGCGTTGAGCAAAGAAAAGGATTTCATCACAAGGATGTTTTTTACCATACCCTGATCGTTGTTGACAACATTGCAAAGGTTTCGGATAAATTGAATCTTCGGCTTGCTGCCCTTTTCCATGATGTGGCAAAACCCCAAACCAAAAGATTTGATGAGAAGGTTGGCTGGACTTTCCATGGCCACGATGAAATTGGCGCAAGAATGATGGAAGGGATCTCTAAGCGCATGCGAATCTCTAATGATGTAAAGGAGTTTGTACAGAAGCTGATTCGCCTACATCTCCGGCCAATTTTTTTGGTTTCCGAGGATGTAACGGATTCTGCAATTCGCCGGTTTATCGTACAGGCCGGTGAGGAATTGGATGATTTGTTAAAACTGTGCCGGGCGGATATCACTTCCGGCAATCCCAAACGGGTTAAAGAACATTTGAAAAATTTTGATTATGTGATGAGCCGGGTCGGTGAAGTTATGGAGAAAGACCAACTCAGGGGATTTCAGTCTCCTGTCCGTGGAGAAAAAATCATGGAAGTCTGCGGAATCTCTCCAAGTCCACTTGTTGGTAAGTTTAAGAAAGCCATTGAGGACGCCATACTCGATGGGAAAATCCCCAACGAGTACGATGCGGCGCTGAGCTATTTGGAGGAACTAAAGGTGGAATTATTACACCCGGGCTCTCTGGAAAATTCAAATAGATAAAAATTCATAAAAGTTGTTTTTGTCATTTATCTTATTGCTTCAATAATTTGATTTATTACATTCTAGTAATAAGGGTTTTTTAAATAAACTCTCATTTTCGATTCATTTTAGTATTTTCTGAATATTTCCAGGGTGTTCTTGTATTACCTGAAACTTTGAAACAATAATTAACAGTATTCGTTTTTAATCAGTTATGTTGAAAGGAAAAACCATGGACGATCAGACTACAACATCCGCTGCAGAAACTGAAAAGGGATTCATCCAGAGATGGATTGATATTTATTTTTCGCCGCAAGCTGCTTACGAAAGCATTGATCGAAAACCGGATTGGATCGTACCACTATTAGTTGTTGCCATTATTGCTGCCATTGCAGCTTTTGTATTATTTCCTGTTATTGTACAAACTCAAATAGATCAATTAGTGGATAAGCAAGGTATGTCTTATGAAGATGCCCAGCAACAAGTCCAACAAACCGAAGTGTTTATAAAATATCTTGGCCCGATTGGGGCGATTATATCCACGTTTGTAATGGCATTTATTGTAGCCGGGATATTTTTCCTTGTCAATAACCATCTACTTGGTGGTGACAGCACGTACAAAAAAGTACTCGCCGTATATAGCTATACAACCTTGGGTATACAAACTGTAGGAACCATAATTGCCGTCCCGGTTATGCTGGCAAAAAATTCCTTTGACGTACCATTCAGCCCCGCGGCATTTTTATCCTCGGATATGAAAGAAGATTTTATTTATAAATTCTTAGCAAAATTTGATCTATTTACGATCTGGATGGTAGTATTGTTAATAATCGGATTTGGGGTAATTTATAAATTTACCCAAGGAAAAGCTGCTACGGCAGTTGTTGGATTGTGGGTAATTTGGATATTTGTTTCAATAGCGTTAAGTAGTGTATTCGGGGGTATGTTTGGCAGTTAAGTTAACAAAAATAGAGAGGTTCAAAATGTGGCGTAAAATAATTAATATAGCAGTCATTATCATCATTATCGGATTCGTCCCGCAATGGGTATATTCCCAAACAAATGCGTTGACAATCAACGATTGTATTCAAATAGCGATTAAGAACAATTCGAATTTAAAAAATGCTCAAAGACGTGTGGATATCGCAGGTACGAACGTTACTTCAGCACGCTCTAATATTTTGCCCTCTTTAAGCGCAAGTTTGAATCCTTCACGTACTTTTCAATCAGCGGCTCTTTACACGAGAGATGTGCCAGTACAAAATCCGGAGACCGGCGAGATTACTTTTGTTCAACAGCAAAGTATCACACAGGAATCGACGACTTCATTTTTTACTAGCTCCCTATCCATTTCCCAAACTATTTATGACGGTGGGCGCTGGTGGAACCAGATCAAGCAAGCGAACCGCAACTATAGTAGTGAAGAATATAGCTATGAGAATACTCGTAAACAAACGATAGCAACGCTTGTACAACGTTATTATGAATATATCAAAAGCATGAAACTGTTAGAAGTTTTCCAGCAAGCTGTCGAATCCTCCAGAGAGCAGCTGAAAAAAACTGAAGTTATGTACGAATTGGGCGCTGTAGCCCAGGCAGATGTTTTTCGGGGAAAAGTGAACTTGGGGCAAGATATGACAAACCTGATTTCACAGCAAAATATTGTTAACCTGAATCGAAATAATCTCAATATTGCGATGGCACGAAACCCAGGAACTCCAATTGAGATTGTTGAGACAAACCTGGAGATAGAACCTTTGGATCGTACATTAGAGGAAACCTGGTCCATGGCAGAACAGATGAATCCGGAATTAAAAAGTTTAGAAGAGAGGATGAGCGCTTCAGATTATGGCGTAAAAATGTCGAAAGCCAATTTTTTGCCAAGAATTACATTCAGTGCAAATTATGGTCGGTCTAATTCGAAATTTGACCAACTATATAGTCCTATTGATAAGAATTATCAGATTAGAGGGTCAATCAGTCTCTCATGGAATATATTCAATGGCTTTTCCGATGCAGCCAGTATCGATCGAGCTAATCTTAATTACTACATCGATAGAGAAAATCTAATTAACCGCAAACTAACCCTAAGAAACGAGATCGAACAAGCTTTTCTGAATTTACAGGCAAACAAAGAGATTGAGTTGATTAACCTGGATAACATTCAATCTGCGGAAGAAGACCTGCGCTTAAATGAAGAGCGCTACCGGGTTGGAGCGGGAACCCTGTTGGAAATAGTCATTTCAAGGGTTTCGTTGACACGAGCCAGGGCAACTTTAATTTCAACAAAATATAATAAATTGATTTACCTGGCTGAATTGTACAGTAAAATTGGAAATTTAGAAGAAAAATTATCCACTGATCTGAATTAATATAACCTCAAGCACGGATTAAACTAAAATTATCCGTGCAATAGTTTAATTACCTCCATAAATTTGATGGTAGTATTCATCAATAATAAATAAACATTGGGTAGGGAAAAATGTCTAATAAGAAAAAAGCCATTATTGCGATTGCTGCTATTGCAGTACTTGCTGTTTTTGTTATCGTTAACCTGAAAAAATCATCCGGAAAAACATTTAACGTACAAGTAGAAAAAGCCGAACGTGGTAGATTGGTTCAAATAGTAAGTGGTAGTGGCAGGATCCAGCCAAAACTTGGAGTGAAGATCAGTGCCAATGTCAGCGCTAAGATTATTGCGCTCCATGTTATGGAAGGGGATGTTGTTAAAAAAAACCAAATTTTGGTAGAACTGGACCGTACCCGTTATGAAGCGGCAGTGGTTCAAGCACAAGCGAATATGAGCTCGACCCAAGCTTCAGCAAGACGGCAGAAAGCAAACCTGGCGAAAAGTAAATCCGAGCATGAGCGTTCTGAGAAACTATTTAAGCAAGGACTGGCTTCCCAGGGCGAGCTTGATACCTATGCCGCTGCTTATGAGATCGATAAGGCAAATCTAGATGCAGCGTTCGATCAGGTAACTCAATCCAGTGCAGTATTGGATCAGGCACGAGACGACCTGTCTAAGACTACTTTGAATTCTCCCATAGATGGCGTCGTTACACAATTGAACAAAGAAGAGGGTGAAATTGCCCTGGGCTCGCAATTTCAGGAAGACGTGATCATGGTCGTATCCGATCTATCGCAAATGGAGGCTGTCACCGAGATCGATGAGAATGATGTCGTAAACATCTGCCTGGGCGATTCAGCCAGAATTCAGGTAGACGCCTTCCCGGACACATCTTTCATCGGAAAAGTTAGTGAAATTGCACATACTGCAAATACCCGGGGAATGGGGACGCAAGAAGAAGTAACTAATTTTGAAGTAAAAATCCTGGTACTCGATGATATTATAAAAGTCCGACCAGGAATGTCCGCCACTGTAGACATCATTACCAACGTCAAAGACAATGCGTTAAAGCTTCCAATACAGTCTGTTACTGTTCGACAAAAAAAGGAAATAGAGGGGTGGTTAGCGGAAAAAGATTCTAAGGGAACAAACGATGATGATTCAGCTGGAAGCTATGCTGACAATGGTGAAGATGATTTAGAAGAAATTGTGTTTGTGATTGAAAACGAGATGGCAAAAGCCAGGGTTGTTAAAACCGGCATCAGCAGCGATACACATATTGAGATTTTTTCAGGCGTTGAAGAAGGTGAAACAGTTGTCACAGGAAGTTATCGCGTGCTCTCTAAAGATCTACGCCATGATGCAAAGGTGAAGATTGATAAGAAATCCCGCCGTTTTCAATCAAAATCGAATTAATTTATATGGGGTAGCAATGTCTGACTCAATGAATACAAACAATAAAATAATCGAAATTCAAAATTTAAAAAAAGATTACCAACTAGGAACGGTAATTGTTCCCGCACTTCAAAATATTAATGTTTCGATTAATAAAAATGAATATGTCGCGATCATGGGGCCATCTGGCTCTGGCAAATCCACCTTGATGAATATCATGGGCTGCCTGGATACGCCGACGGAGGGCACCTATTTTTTTGAAGGCGTCGATGTAAGCAAATTAGATGATGACTCCCTGGCAAGCATAAGAAATCGAAAAATTGGCTTTGTCTTTCAGACTTTTAATTTACTGCCCCGGGCTGATGCGTTACACAATGTTGAATTGCCGTTGATTTACAGTGGGATTCCTAGAAAAGAAAGAAAAGCTAAAGCAAAGGATGCATTAGAACGAGTGGGACTGGCAGACAGAATGGATCACCGACCCAGTGAGTTATCCGGCGGCCAGCGCCAACGTGTGGCAATTGCCAGGGCGTTGGTGAATAATCCATCGATCATTTTTGCTGATGAGCCAACCGGTAACCTGGACACCAAAACAGGTGAAGAAATTATGGAAATCCTGGAGGAATTATATAACCTTGGGAATACGATTATTTTGGTAACTCATGAACCATATATAGCGGATCATGCAAAGCGGATAATTCGACTACGGGATGGATTCATTGAAAAAGATGAGATCGTGGCAAGTGAACCAAATCAATAAAAATACTATTTCAAAAGAAATCATTAAGACCAGGTAAAAATTAGATTATAATTAAAACAATGCGAATATTTATTTCCCTCCTAGAAAATGTGGCCATGGCCTTTCAAGCGCTTAGAATGCATAAGCTGAGAGCAATCCTTTCCACTTTGGGAATTATGATTGGCATTTTGACGATTATTGCCATTAACACTGTTATCAAGGGACTTGACAAAGCGTTTAGCTCCCAAATATCTGCTCTGGGTTCTGATGTTTTATATATTCAAAAAATGCCCTGGTTTGCCGGAATGGATTTTTTTAAATATCGCAACAGAAAGGACATTACCGAAGCGCAGGCAAAACAGGTAGTTAAATTGAATACTGTTGCAACAGCAATATCTTATGAGGTGGGTACGTCCAGGAATGTAAAATATGGCAGTAAGACGGTAAGCGGAGTTCGCGTTGTGGGTACTGCCGGTGGATATCAGAAAACTTCAAACGCACTTCCCGAATACGGTCGTTTTTTAATCGATTCGGACATTAAACATAGACGCAATATTTGTGTGTTGGGTTGGGAAGTTGCAGATAAACTTTTCGAAAACGTAAATCCAATCGGTAAGCGTGTTAAAATCGGGGGTCATTACTTTTTGGTTGTAGGCATATTGGAGAAAAGAGGCAGTATCTTTGGATTTAGCTTAGACCAACGAGTTGTCATTCCAATTGGCGCCTTTTATAAGATTTTTGGCTTCCGGCGTTCGATCACAATTCAAGTAAAGGCTGGCGGCCAGGAACGCATTGAAGCTGCCAAAGATGAGCTTACCGGTATCATGAGAAGAATAAGAGGATTGACCCCAATGGAGGAGGATGATTTTGCCATCAACCAGCAAGATACATTTACTTCGATGTATAATCAATTGACTGCAACTTTATACATTGTGGCGATAGGGATTGGTTCTATTGCGCTCCTGGTGGGAGGAATTGGTATCATGAACATTATGCTGGTATCGGTCGTGGAAAGGACTCGGGAGATCGGCATTCGTAAAGCCATTGGAGCCAAAAGGTTTGATATTATGTCGCAGTTCCTGGTAGAGGCAGTTACAATTTGTATGATTGGAGGGACACTTGGTATACTGCTCGGGTTTGGAATCGCTAAAATAATCGATGCTTATACTCCGCTGCCGGCTACCATATCGGTAGGTTCCGTCATATTAGGATTAGTATTCACATCATCAGTGGGGATTTTCTTTGGCCTTTATCCTGCTTCAAAAGCAGCCAAGCTGAGTCCAATTGAAGCTTTGAGATACGAATAGCTAGTTAAAACTATTCCTTTGTTCGAGGAACAAATTCAACTCTTCGGTTTTTTAATCGGCCTTCTTCAGTCGAGTTATCAGCAATGGGACTGGTCGCACCATAGCCAACAGATTTTAGCCTATTTCTATCGATTCCTTGATTCAATAAATATTGCACCACAGCCTGTGCTCTTCTTTGCGATAGCTCCAAATTATAACCAAAATCTCCTTTTGAATCGGTATACCCTCTAATAATTAATTCGATTTCATGATTTCTCCTGAGTGCAGCCAGAACCTCATTCAAAATCGCAAAGGCTTCTGATATGAGAATCGAACTATCGTATTCAAAATTAATATTACTAAGAACTACTTTTTTACCTTTTAATATCTCTTCAACTATTTTATCCGGGCAGCCGTCATCGTCTAAATAGCCATTAAAGGTTTCAGGTCGATTTGGACATTTATCCTTAATATCGATAATTCCATCGAGATCGTTGTCAAAATCAGGGCAACCATCCAGGTCTCGAAATCCATCAAAATCTTCCGCTAGATTCATACAACTATCCAATACATCCGGTATGTTATCGCCGTCGTTATCCAGGTCCGGACAGCCGTCTAAATCCTCGAAGCCATCAATATCCTCGGGAATATTGGGGCAATAATCATCCACATCAAGAATACCGTCATTGTCATTATCCGGGTCTGGACATCCATCCAAATCAAAATAACCGTCATAATCTTCCGGCTCATTTAAACAATTGTCCAGATGATTTGGAATGCCGTCGTTGTCAATATCCCCTTTGTAAGGACTCCAAAATTTCAGTGAAAATCCCATTTCAAAAAGAATTCGATTATCCGTAATCTCTTTTATGATTTCTTCTCCAATATTTTCTGGCTTTTTTAATACCTGGTTGTAGTGCAGATAAAAAGCAGCACTCAATCGGCTGGAAATGAAACCTTCCAATCCAACGCCTAATAAAATTTTAGGCCAGAATTTTAGATTAGATGAAGCATCGTTGGCATCCCAGGTTACAACTCCTGCGCCTACGGTGAAGTAATGATGAACACGCTCCCAGTGCCTTGGAGTATAACTAAAATCTAGAGATATGGGATAAAGCGAGTATTTATTAAATTGAGATTGTAAAGGAAGTTCCGGGGATATACGACTATAGCTGCCATTCAAAGATGCCAGCCATCGGTTTGATAATCCATAGAAGATAGAAAGTCCTTTGGAAATATCTACCGGATTTTCAGTAGTAGTTCCTCCTATTAAAGAAATTGCCGAACTATAAACCCCTATACCAAATCGATTTCTAATTTCCTGGGCTTGTGATAATGAGCAGCCTACCAGGATTAGAATCAAAATTAAATAAAACCTTCGTATCAATATACACTCCAACCCGGATTTTTGATTCCAAATGAGTCACGCATTTGATGAAAATATAAGGACATTGAAACCACTTTAGAATTAAGATTAATTATTTGTCATTTAGACTATTAATAATCTAAACGTGCAAAGAGTGTACCCAAATATTGCCTAATCCTGATGGACTGAAGTCCAAGGCATTATCTAAACAAAATTTTTGTAATACATCAGGCTCATTAGACATTGTAAGTATATCCGAATATTCAGCTTTGTCTTCTGCAAGCTTTGATTGTTCAATTAAAGTGTTTGAATCCAAATTTGTCTTGCATCGAAAAATGAGCTCTGGTTGTCCGGTTAACAGGTTTTTGATTAAACCGATTCCTGTAAGATTATTAATTTGTGAACCAGAAAGATTTAATTCTTCGTGTAATTCGGTTTTTATCGAAATAAACGGATCGGGTATTTTTTCAATCTGATCCAATTTAAAATGTTGATGTGGATCGATATGTCCGCCAAACACATCAAATTTTCCAGCTTCAATGAGTACTTTTTTGCTTCGTTTTATAAACAATACTTTGGCATCATTGGCAACAACAACCGCACTGACTCCTAACGCCAAATTGGCTGATTTAGTACGAGATTTAGAAATTTCACTTTTTTTAAGAATCGCATATACATGGGTTTTATACTCTATAGGCGATAGTGTTAGTGTCATTGAATTTAAATTGGATTCAAAATCTCGAAGACGGCACAGTTTTCCATTAAATAGATTTGATCCGGAATTTTCCTGAAGCAGTTTTTGCCAAAAACCATTTTCAAGCTTAACCTGTTTCTCTGAACAGGATTCAGAATTTTCATCCCAGTAAACATGGAGATTATATGAAGTGAAATTGCAACGGATTACTATTTGAAACAGTTGGTTGAGCGGTTCAGGAAGCCTCAAGCGTAGCCTCTGCAGTTGAAGCAATGGGTCTTTCAATAACCGGTTTGAATTGCATTTCTTTCTTTAAAAATTGACCGGTGTATGATTGGGGTATATCCAAAATTGATTCCGGGGTGCCTGTGGCAACTACTTGACCGCCAAAATCACCTCCTTCCGGTCCCAGGTCAATGATATGATCGGCTGATTTGATGACGTCCATGTTGTGCTCAATCACAATAACTGTATTGCCTTTGCTAACCAAACGATTTAATACATCCAGCAGGTGTTGGATATCTGCAAAATGAAGTCCCGTTGTTGGCTCATCCAGCAAATATAGTGTCTTACCGGTTGCAACCTTCGATAACTCGGTTGCAAGTTTTACTCTCTGAGCTTCTCCTCCCGATAGAGTTGTAGCCTGCTGGCCTAATTTGATATAGCGCAATCCCACATCGAACAGAGTTTGTAATTTTCGGTGAATGACGGGAATATTCTCAAAAAAAATTAAAGCTTCCTTGACTGTCATATTCAAGACGTCAGAAATTCTTTTGCCTTTATACTTGATTTCCAATGTTTCACGATTATAACGAAGTCCTTTACAAGCTTCGCAAGTTATATAGACATCAGGTAAAAAGTGCATTTCGATTTTAAGAATTCCATCACCCTCGCAGGCTTCGCATCTTCCACCCTTCACATTAAAACTGAAGCGACCAGGTTTGTAACCTCTAACCTTAGACTCGGGTAATTGCGAGAAAAGATCACGAATTGGAGTGAATAATCCGGTGTAGGTAGCCGGATTTGAACGTGGTGTACGGCCAATGGGAGATTGATTGATGTCAACTACTTTGTCAATTAGTTCCAATCCCTCTATTGACTTATACTGTAAAGGGATTTCCTTTGAGCGGTAAATCGCTCGCTTAAGAGCAGGGTAGAGTGTTTGGTTAATTAAAGTACTCTTGCCGGAACCGGAAACCCCGGTTACGCAAATCAATTTTCCCAATGGAAAAATTACATCGATGGACTTTAAATTATTACCGGCAGCCCCTTTAAGGATTAAATTGAGTCGGTTTCCTTCCCTCCTGGTTTCCGGGATTGGTATAGATTTTTTCCCGCTCAAGTAATCTCCGGTGATAGAGCCATTAGCACATTTAATTTCATGTACTTTACCCTGTGCTACAATATGGCCGCCATCTTCACCTGCGCCAGGTCCAAGATCGATAATGTGGTCTGCATGTTCCATGGTCTCGCGGTCGTGTTCAACTACCAAAACGGTATTCCCCAAATCGCGAAGACGTGTAAGGGTTTCGATCAGACGTTTGTTATCGCGTTGATGTAGGCCTATGCTAGGTTCATCTAAAATGTACAACACGCCAACCAACTGCGAACCGATTTGAGTCGCCAATCGAATTCTTTGCGATTCGCCGCCTGCGAGTGTTCCTGCGGTGCGATCTAGTGTGAGGTAATCCAGACCGACATTTAATAAAAATGATAACCTTTGGTTAACTTCATTCAACACCTGGTGGGCGATGATCTGTTCCCGGTTCGTTAATTTGAGCTCTGCAAAGAATTGTTTAGCCTGTTTAATTGAAAAACGTGTAACGTCGGCGATGGATTTTTCGTGAATTTTTACCGCCAGGCTTTCCGGTTTTAATCGTGAGCCACCGCAGGCTTCACAAGCGCATGAGTTCATATAATTTTCGATCCAGTCTCGCACTCCATATGATCCGGTTTGCCGGTAGCGACGATGTAAACTGGGAATAACTCCTTCATATTTGTGCAAGATCGTAGCGCTAACCGTTCCTTTTTTATTTCTGTAGTCAATTTCAATTTCCTTGTTCGAGCCATAAAGAATAACTTGATGAATTTTGGGGTCCAAATCTTTCCAGGGCGACCCTAAATCGAATTTATTGTGATGCGCTAAAGATTGAAGTTGAGAGAAATACCATCCGTCTTGGCCTCCGCCCCAAGGTTCGATTGCACCATCCCTAACCGATAATTCATCGTTTGGGATTACAAGTTGTGGATCGATTTCACGAACTGTGCCGAGTCCATTACAGGTTGGGCAAGCGCCATAGGGGCTGTTAAACGAAAACATACGTGGTGCAATTTCCTCGTAAGAAATTTCACAATCGATACAAGAGAACTGCTCACTGTAAAGATGATCTTTACCGTTCACTTCGCTGATGATTAATAATCCGCTGGAAAGATTCAGTGCGGTTTCAATTGAATCAGTAAGTCGATTTTTGATTTTTGAGTCTGCAATTAACCGGTCAACCACGATTTCAATATTGTGTTTTTTCTTTTTATCTAAGGTTATGGTTTCTGATAATTCCCGAATTTTCCCATCAACCCTGACTCGTACATATCCTTCGCGGCGAGCTTCCTCGAACACCTCTTTATACTCTCCCTTACGCCCTCTTACACTAGGAGCTAATATTTGAAATTTGGTTCCTTCGGGCATGTTCATTACGATATCTACTATCTGCTGAACGGTTTGACGCTGGATCTGTTTCCCGCAATTATAGCAATAAGGGATCCCGATACGTGCGAACAACAAACGGAGATAATCATAAATTTCAGTAACTGTGCCAACTGTTGAGCGAGGATTTTTACTGGTAGTTTTTTGTTCGATTGATATAGCCGGAGAGAGTCCCTCTATATTGTCCACATCAGGTTTTTCCATCAAGCCAAGGAATTGTCTTGCATAAGAAGAAAGAGATTCTACGTACCTGCGATGCCCCTCCGCGTAGATGGTATCAAAGGCCAGGGAAGATTTCCCTGAACCGGATAGGCCTGTAATTACAACTAATTTATCTCGAGGGATTTCGAGGTCTATATTTTTTAAGTTATTCTCCCTTGCTCCTTTAATGACGATTTTGTTTTGATTTGGCATATTTTAAATGTTAAAAAAATGAGAAGTAAATTTTTATTTACAGAACTATTAATATAAATATTGACTTGAATATTATCCAATCGAAATCGATACTAAAATCAAAAAAATCATAATATTTCAGGTGATTCAAATAATGATACTAATTGTAAAAAGTTTCACCTAAATAAATCAGGATTGCCATTAATTTCTAGACAACTCCTTTCTTACTAAATTACTAATAAATTGCTTAACCTGATCTATTCATAAACCTTATCACTGTCATCCAAGAGAGATCTATTTTGCAACTAAGTTTAAGTTATATTTACGATTTCACTATTCCCTTTTTATGGAAATAGATCCCGTCGCGAAAGGGATGACAATTAGGAAACTTTAAGCTTAAAAGCTGATTCATGAATAATCCAAGTTAAGTAAATAGTTTCATTGCTACGGGGATGAGTTAAAATTTTATTTGGATAATATGGATTTTGGACATCGTCGCCATTAATATCTTTAATCAAAAAACATTTAGAATTGACCAGAAACCTAACCCCTAGGCAGAGAATCGGGGTATGTTTAATAATGATTTACCCATTGAATTAATGAACTAAGTGGTTCCTTTGCATCTAAACATTATCGGACATCCCATTAATTACAAGGGACTTATGCTTTACACTCATAAATAAAATTACAATCAATTTCAAATTCTTAGAGTAAAACCAAAATTCTTGTCCTAGACAAAAACCAACTTACAAATAAATAAAGCAGCAGCTATACCTGCAAAATCGGCAATTAATCCTATTGGAACGGCATGGCGTGTTTTTTTGATGTTTACCGCCCCGAAATAAACAGCTAAGACATAGAACGTAGTTTCGGTTGAACCGTAAATCGTCGATGCCAACCGGCCCACAAATGAATCCGGACCATGCGTATTCATCAACTCCGTAACAATTCCAAGTGTCCCGCTTCCGGAAAGAGGCCGCATGAATGCTGCCGGAAGTGTTTCGGCCGGGAATCCAACCAAATCTGTCAAAGGAGAAATCAAATTTGCAAAAATATCCATAGCCCCAGAAGCACGAAACATCCCTATTGCAACCAAGATAGCCACCAGGTAGGGAATAATAGTAACCGCTACTTTAAAGCCCTCTTTTGCACCTTCAACAAATTCTTCATAGACTTTTACTTTCTTAATAAATGCAAGAAGCGGAATTAAAAAAAGAAGAAGCGGAATCGCATATAGAGATACGTTATTTATAATATTACGGAATAGTTCACTCATGCCTGGCTCTCCTTTCCGGTTGCAATATTGCCATTATCCTTAATTTTGAAAATGGGAAAACGCTGAAAAAGTTTCGCCATAATAACAGCGGTTATGGTTGCAATCGTTGAGGCAAATATGGCTGTTCCGATAATATCCCACGGCGCTACCGATCCCATCTGAACCCGGATGGCAATGATACTCGTCGGGATTAATGTAATACTTGCGGTATTCAAACCAAGAAAAATTACCATGGTATTTGAAGCCGTATCTTTAAGGGGATTCAGTTTTTGCAGTTCTTCCATCGCCTTGATTCCGAATGGCGTTGCGGCATTCCCCAATCCCAGCCAATTGGCAGCAATATTCAAAATCATAGCACCCATAGCCGGATGCTCTGGAGGTATTTCGGGAAACAACCTATTGGTAACGGGCCGAATGGCCTTTGCCAGCAATTGAATAAGGCCGGCTTTTTCTCCGATCCTCATAATCCCAAGCCAAAATGCCATAACACCGATTAAACCTAAGGCAATATCCACCGCAACCCCAGCCATCTCGAATGCGGCTATAGTCACCTCTTTTAACTTTCCGTTGATAGCACCAACGACAAGCGATGTAACCATCAAAAATATCCAGACATAATTCAGCATGAATGCCTCCGTTTAGAGTTGTAAAATGAATAAAATAGCTATTCAGATCAAGTTATTATTTTTCGGTTTTATAGCAAGCATTTCATGGATTATTTTTAAGAAGGGGTGATTAATGATGTGAAATGATATGGATTTAAAGGTAGTTTAAAAGGGATTTTAGGCATAAAAAAAACGGGCAACATCATGAGAAGTTGCCCGCTCTATCCCCGAAATTTATTAATCATCGACACATTAGAAAAAAAATTAATAAAAAAATTTAGTACGATGTGAAATTATCCAATTAGATTTTTGGTATACCAAACCTTCAAATTTTAAATGAGTTTCGATGTCTCACACTAAAAAGTAGTTGCACAAAGAATGAATTTTTTGTATCATTTTAACTTTCTTACTTCAACAACAGCTTATTATTTTTTCAACTGTGGAGGAATCATGCAAGAATTAGTAGATCGAGTTAAAGCAATTCTTATCAGCCCTGTGGACACATGGCCAATCATTAAGAGCGAAGCCAAAAGTGAAAAGGAGATTTATACGGATTATGTAATGATCCTGGCTGCCATTCCAGTAATAGCACAATTCTTGGGTCGCTTATTTTCTGGCTTGGGCATGGGATTTTTTAGAGGGATTTTCTGGATGATTGTTGTTTATTTATTATCCATTGCAGGTGTTTTTATAACCTCAAAAATTGTTGATGCTTTGGCCCCAACATTTGATGGTAAGAAAAATAGCCTTAATTCTTTAAAGTTAGTTGCCTATTCTATGACTGCATTCTGGGTGATTGGCGTGGTTCACCTTATTCCGGGTTTATCCATTCTCAGCATTTTAGGACTGTATAGTATATATTTATTATATCTTGGATTACCTTATTTGATGGAATGCCCCGCAGAAAAAACATTGGTCTATACAGTTGCAATTGTGATCGTCGGTGTGATTGTGAATATGATTATTGCAGCTTTTGCTGCTTCAATCGTAGGTGTGTCGATGGTGGCAGGTCGTTACGGCTATTAAACTTTCTAATTAGCTTTCTTAGAATCCCGGTATGGAAGACGATTTTATGCCGGGATTTTTTTTAGAATTGAAATTGACAATAGGTTGAATTGCCATCAGGCAGACCGGCAAGTTCCCCGAGCATTGAAAGGGATTGAGTGCGAAAGGTTTCCAAACGATCTGCGGGTATCGGCTTCGTGGAATAGTTCTTTATTCGAAATGGATTTACAGGCCGGCCGTTTTCATAAAAAGAATAATGTAAATGCGGTCCCGTTGCCAAACCTGTAGAACCAACGTAACCTATCACCTGGCCCTGGGTTACTTTTACCCCTTTCTTGATTTTTTTGGCATATTTACTGAGGTGGCCATACAATGTCGAAAATTGTGAATAGGGATGTTTGATCTTTATATATCTTCCGACACCATACTTTTTAAATCCTGTTTCAATGACAACACCATCTGCGGATGCTTCAACCGGAGTGCCATAAGATGCCGCATAATCAACTCCAAGGTGGGGGCGCCTTCTTTTCAAGATCGGATGGTATCTTCGCAGTGAAAAATAGGATGATATTCTCCTATAATTGAGGGGGGACTTCAAAAAAGCCTTTTGAAAAGACTTTCCTTCCCAGTTATAATACCCCATTATACCAAAAGCATCTGTTCTTAAGAAGGATGTTAACGGTTTACCGTCCAGGCTATACTGTGCAGCCATTATATCGCCATACTGAATAAATTGATCATCCAGGTAAAAAGACTCGACGACAATTTTATAAGAATCCCCGGGCTGCGGGTCGGTGAAAAAATCAATGTCCCATTGAAATATATCCGTAAATTTATAGATTAATTCAACTGATCCGCCTTGCTCGATAACGGATTCATACAAAGTGGAATTAACCGTTCCACTGATCGATTCGGTTCGTTTTTCCATGGGTCGATGAACAACCCTGCTGATGAAATTCCCAAGACTGTCTTTTTCGATATGAAAAACAGTTAACAAATCCGGGTAGAAACGGTACGAAATTAGATTCCGGTTCAGGTCCTGTTCTATTTCATATTTCTGGCCTGGTTGAATTTTTCTCGAATTAGATAATTTGTTGAAGGCATCAATCGCCGGTTGAATATCTTCCCTGGCAATTTTATTCTTAAGAAATACATCCCATAAACTTTCACCGCGGTGAATCTTGCCCGATACAGTTTCAATTTCCAATAACTTTTTAGGGATAGGAATGATCAATCCGGCTTTGAGTACTTCCTGTTGCGGATTTTCTTCAGGCTGGTTAATAGGATATATGGAATATCCGACAGCTGCTAAAACCAAAATGTGAACCAGGACAATAATCAATTTTTTCTTCATTATGCAATAACCATTATCGTTGCAATTTCCATAGTTTTATTAATTTACGGATTGTTAATATATTTGTCAATACTTTAATATCAACTAAACTAAAATATGGTTCATCCTAATAATGCGTACTTTTTCAACATCTGCTATTAGCTATTTTTACAAAATCCAGAAAATAATTATGATTTTTAAAATAAGTTCGTACCATATCGCTGTTTTAATTCTTACTGTTTTTATTTCGATTTCAATCCTGTAGGGACACTATATTTGTAGCAATTCTATTGTTTTTTTGCAAAGTTTTGGTTGGCCAAGATAATACACACAGATCAACAAACAAATACGGCTTTTAAATAAAAACAATAATTTAGCCACGGATTCGCGCGGATAAAACACGGATACGCCAGTAGGCGCACAAGTTTTAATAAAGGGAGCTTTAAATTTCACTATTTGAACTTAAAACATTTCCACCAATTTCAAATTGAATGGTATGATTTTTATTTTTTTATTCTAAACGGATTTTATCCGTGTCAATCAGTGTAAATCCGTGGCTAAAATTGTTTTCATACAGCCCAATTCAGGTGGGTTAGAATAATCTTATTCATCACACGTATCCTGTCTAACCAAAAAAAATTCCATTGTTATTCGTTTTCCATTGCTAAAGTTTTTTGGATGTATTACATTAAGTTCCCTTTCTATAGTCATAATCGGATGTTCAAACCAATGTAGGAGAGCATCATGAAAACTAAAGCATTAGATCTTCTCGCGGGAAAAAGCTCAGATATAATTTCAATTCATTCTTCGGAAACTATTCATGAAGCCATTAAGAAGTTGGTCACTCACAATATTGGCGCTTTGCTGGTTGTGGATGATGACGATAAGCTTGTTGGGATTTTTACGGAACGGGATATTTTAAAAGAAAGCTCACGGCGGAGTGACCAGATAAAAAACACCAAAGTAGAATCTGCGATGACTACGGATTTAATTATTGGCCTTCCGGAAGATGATGTGGAATACTTAATGGGAATTATGACCAGCAATAAAATCCGTCACATTCCAATCATGGTTGGAGAAGAGATTAAAGGGATCATCTCGATCGGCGATCTTGTTAAAGCCGTATTAACCCATGTAAATAATGAAAACCGGTATTTAAAAGATTACATAATGGGAAAATATCCTGCCTAGCCGTTTTTAACTTCTCTAAGCTTGACATTTAATCTACGTTTTATTAACGTCAATCAGCTGCACAATTTCTGTGAAAATGCGATACGAAGATATCAATGCAGCCTAGAATAATTGAAGTGGTTTTTTAATATGGACTCAGAATAGTTGCTTTAGAATACAGATATGCCAGTACCTTCCCCGTTTCACTCCCGGACTTCTCCGCTTTGCAAAACACATGAATGGCGCAATTGGTCGGGCTATATTGCAGTAAGCGCCTATGAACCCACCCATGACCGGGAATATTTTGCCATCCGAAATGCTGCAGGCCTGATTGATGTTTCACCATTATTTAAATATGAAATCACCGGATCGGATGCTGCCAGACTCGTGGATCGAATTATTACACGAAATGCAATAAAATGCAAAATCGGGCAGGTCATGTACACCCCATGGTGCGACGAAGAAGGCAAAGTCATCGACGACGGCACCGTTTCCCGGTTAGCCGAAAATCATTTCCGAATTACATCTGCAGATCCTAGTTTGAGATGGTTTGAAGACTGTGGATTTGGCATGGATATACAGGTTAATGATGTAACGGAGGAGCTGGCCGCGTTGGCCCTGCAAGGTCCGAACTCAAGAGAAATTTTAAAACAGATTGTTAAAAATGTGGATTTGGATGGACTGAAGTTTTTTCATCTCACCCAGGTAAACTTCGATAATTTTCCGGTTACTATATCCAGAACAGGTTATACCGGCGACCTTGGTTATGAATTGTGGGTTTCTCCCAAGTACGCTGAAGAAATGTGGGATATTTTGATGGACAAAGGCGCAGACTATGGCATATTCCCGGCTGGTATGGTTGCACTGGATATTGTCAGGATTGAAGCCGGACTTTTATTGATCGAAGTCGATTATATCTCAAGCATGAAAGCATTGACCGAATTTCGCAAATCCTCGCCATTTGAATTGGGACTTGGCTGGACCGTGAAATTGAAAAAGAAAGATTTTATCGGGAAAACGCCTCTTGTGAAAGAAAGCAAACAGGGTTCGGGATGGAGTTTTGTCGGTCTAGAAATTCATTGGGAAAAATTAGAACAGCTTTATGCCGAGGCCGATCTTCCGCCCCTGGTTGCCGGCAGGGCTTCCCGTGATCCGCTCCCGGTATTTAAAAATGGCAAGCAAATCGGTCAAATGACCAGCAGTACTTTTTCTCCATTATTAAAAAAATATATCGCTATGGGATCCATTGAAAGTAAATATGCTATCCCGGGTTCCCAGGTCGAAATGGAAATTACGATCGAATTTCACCGGAAGCTAACGACGGCTACGATTGTTAAGACACCGTTTTTTGATCCACCACGGAAAAAAGCTTAGACAATTGAAGAAGAAATACGATGCCATTATCATTGGTGGCGGTCACAATGGCCTGGTGAATGCAGCTTACCTGGCGCGGGCCGGGAAGAAAGTATTAGTCTTGGAAAAGCGGCATTTGGTTGGGGGTGCAACCGTCACGGAAGAAATCTATCCCGGATTTAAATTCAGCGTCTTCTCCTATGTGGTGAGTTTGATGCGGCCGGAGATTATCCGGGATTTAAAACTTCCGGAACATGGATTGACAATTCTACCCCTGGAAAGCACGCTAACGCCTCTGCCCAATGGCGACTATATCTATCGAGATGCCGATCATTTTCGCACCATGCGGGATATTGCACGATTTTCAAAGCGGGACGCCGAAGCTTATGATGATTACAGTCGTGCCATGTATTTTATGGCTAAAGCAGTTAAATTTATTTTAGGAATTACACCACCGGATCCGACGTCGCTAAAACCAGTTGATTTAATGGGCTTACTTCGTTTCGGCAAACATTTTCTGAATCTAAGCGAAGAACATTTTTACACACTTGTTAAATTAATGACCATGAGCTCTGCGGATTTCCTGGAAGAATGGTTCGAAACCGATGCGTTGATCGCTACAATGGCGGCAAGTGGAATTATTGGAACATTCCTTGGGCCTAGATCGCCCGGAACCGCTTATGTGCTTCTCCATCACTACATGGGCGAGATCGATGGCAATTTCAGGGCGTGGGGTTTTGCAAAAGGTGGTACGGGTAGTATCGCGGAGGCCATTGCAAGCTCTGCTCAAGCGTTCGGGGTGGAAATTCATACCGAAGCAGAGGTAGCCGAAGTCGTTATTAAAAGCGGAAATGCAAAAGGTGTCATTTTAAGAAATGGCGACGAATTTTCTGCGGGTGTAGTTGTATCCAGTCTCGATCCAAACCGGACATTCTTGAAATTGATCGACTCCTCCTATTTACCGGACGACATGGCTGCTTCAATCCGAAAATTTACATACCGCGGTTCATCAGGAAAGGTCAATTTGGCGCTGGATGCTTTGCCTGATTTATCCTGTATGCCGGGAAACGGCTTGCACCTCAAAGGAGCCATCTCCATCAGTCCAAGTGTCGATTATCTTGAACGCGCTTACGACGATGCAAAATACGGCAATTTTTCGAAGAAGCCTTATATCGACATAATCATTCCCTCGATGATCGATCCCGGTATGGCGCCTCCTGGAAAACATGTGATGTCTTGCTTCGTTCAATATGCACCCTACCAACTTGCCGAAGGAACCTGGCAAGAAAAAAGAGAAGATTTTGGCGATGCCGTTGTGAATACACTTTCCGAATATATGCCCAATTTAAGAAAAATCATCTTACATCGCCAGGTAATAACACCCTGGGATATCGAGCAAATTATTGGGCTGTCCCAGGGAAACATATTTGCCGGTGAACTTTCACTGTCCCAGCTTTTTTTCTTACGTCCTGCTCATGGATTGGCCCAGTATAAAACACCCATAAAAAATTATTACCAGTGCGGTTCCGGAACGCACCCAGGCGGTGGTATTACCGGGGCGCCGGGCAAGCTTGCAGCGGAAATCATCTTGAAGGATATGAAATAGGATACCTTGTGAATTTAGTGCAGACTAGTTAATGAGTAATTATGATGTAATTATAATCGGCGGCGGACACAATGGCCTGGTAGCTGCGGCCACCCTGGCAAAAGCGGGACAAAAAGTGCTGGTCGTGGAACGACGTTATACTTTAGGCGGCTCTGCAGCAACAGAGGAGGTTTGGCCAGGGTTTAAAGTAAATACCGGCGCTGTCGATGCCGGTTTGTTTCACCCTAAAATCATTGAGGATTTAGATTTAAAGCGCTTTGGATTTGAGTTTATTGAAACACCCATCAATTTGATCTCTTTACAAAAAAATGGCGCACACCTGGTACTCTGGCATGAGATCGAAAGGAGCCTCACCGAAATCGCTAATTTTTCCAAAAAGGATGCTGAGAAATTCCCGGGATTCATCGAACTCATTTCAAAATTTACCCGGATTCTAAATGGTATCAATTTCATGACGCCTCCGGATGTAGTCAATAGTAGCTTTACGGAACTGCTGCCGTGGCTAAAAACTTCTCTGCGCTTAAAACGCCTGGGAAAATCTGAAATGATGGAATTCCTGCGCGTTCTTCCCATGACGGCGCAGCAGTTTCTGGATGAATGGTTCGAAAGCGATGCACTAAAGGGAGCGCTTGCCAGTTCCGCAGTAAAAGGAAGCATGCAAGGACCACAGGCATCCGGCACTTCTTTTATGATGTTGTATCACTGGCTGCAAACACAAAATGGCTGCCTGCAGCCCAACAAATTCGTTCGCGGCGGTATCGGGATATTATCCTCGGCGCTGGCTAAAGCTGCCGAATCGTATGGAGTGGAAATACGAACCGACGCAGAGGTTGAGGTTATCTTAACGGATGATAGTCAGGCGCATGGAATCGTTCTATCGGATGGAATCGAAGTTCGGTCGAAAAAAATAGTTTCGAGTGCAGATCCCTATCGAACCTTCATAAATTTGGTTGGGGCGCCGAATTTTGGCCCGCAGTTTGTCAGAAAAGTTCGCAATATCCGTTTTCGCGGTTCAACCGCAAAACTAAATCTTGCCCTGAATGACTTACCCCAATTCAAAGGGATGGAGGACAACCCGGAATATCTTCGTGGACATATCTTGTTAAATCCCAGTCTGGAATACCTGGAAAAAGGTTACGATGATGCCAAGTACGGAAGTTTTTCCCACAACCCGGTTTTAGATATTGTAATTCCAACTGTATTGGATTCATCCCTGGCTCCGGAGAGTAAACATATTATGTCCATCACGATGCAGTATGCGCCTTATAATCTCAGGGAAACCAATTGGGCTGAAATGGGCGATAAACTCACCGACAGAATCATCGAAGTCATCTCCGAATATGCCCCCAAATTAAAAGACATCATTTTACACAAACAAATGATCACTCCGCTAGATTTGGAAACTGAGTACGGCTTAACGGAAGGCAGTATTTACCACGGTCAAATGGGACTGGATCAACTGCTCTTTATGCGGCCGGTTGCCGGTTTCGGCCAATACCGCACCCCGATAAAAAACCTTTACTTATGCGGATCCGGGACTCATCCCGGTGGTGGCGTTACTGGAATTCCCGGGTTTAACGCTGCCAGGGAAGTTCTTAAGGATAAATAACTAAAGGATGTATCATCCTGAGATAGAGTTGAAGGGTGAAACATCAAAACGTGAAGAAACAGAAACGGTGAAAGGGAGATGGGGTGAATCGGAGAAACAGCTTTTATAAATAGATAGCTGCATTTGGATATTTTGGGAGTCGAGCATCTTTTCGATACGCGATAACTAAACGATATGCAAAGTTTAAGCTTCATTAAATCGCTATTCAGGATCCTCCTTTTGAAAAGTTTCCATTTAATGAATTCGTTAATTCCTATTTCGCGGCGGAGTACAACTCCTCCTCGAGCAGTCTGTTTAACTCAATAAAGAAATGTAACAAGATTCCCGATAATCCCGCCCAGCAGGCGGGACGGGAATGACAGTTTTATAAATAAGTGACAAAAATTTATGAATAGATCAGGTTAATCATGGTTCAGACATTTAATGAACTTCCACATTTTTCTTTGGATTTAATATTTATATTTTTCACGTTTGCCGTTTGCCGTTTGCCGTTTGCCGTTTGCCGTCTCACGTTTACTAAACCCACCCTCTCACCTTGCAAGCTTCAGCTACCCTTGAAACAGCAACCATATAAGCGGCAACTCGCATATTGACTTTGTGCTTTTTATACATGTCGTATACAGCATTAAAGGCTTTGGTTATTTTGGTATCCAACATCTTGTGGATGTCTTCCAGTTCCCAATAAAAATTATAGCTGTTTTGAACCTGCTCAAAATAAGAAACAGTAACACCGCCAGCGTTTGCTAGTAAATCAGGCAAGACAAATACGTCATTTTTAAAGAGAATTTCATCCGCTTCCGGGGTTGTTGGTCCATTTGCAAGTTCGCAAGTAATTTTTGCTTTAATGCGTTCCGCGTTTGCAGAAGTGATTACGTTTTCCAGTGCCGCTGGATAGAGAATATCGACATTCAACTCAAGGAGGTCATCATTTGAAATAGGCTCGGAACCTGGGAATCCGGATACTTTGCCATTGTTTAACTTATAGTCAACCATTTCCTGAGGATCGAAGCCCTCGGGATTAAAGACACCGCCGGTTGAATCCGAAACCGCGACCAATTTCCCGCCGCCAAGAATTTCTTTATGCAGTGTTGCGGCAAATTGACCGGCATTGCCAAAACCTTGAACAGCGTATTTCGCCTTTGCCGGATCGATACCTTTAATCTTACTGGCTTCTCTAACGATATATACTCCGCCGCGAGCAGTTGCATCCATACGGCCCTGGGAGCCGCCCACCGAAATCGGTTTGCCGGTAATCACACCAGGGTGATTCTCTTTTTCGATGGTTTCATACTCATCCATCATCCATGCCATGATCTGAGGTGTGGTATATACATCCGGCGCCGGAACGTCTTTGGTAACGCCTAGGATCCGGCCAACCTGGCGAATGTAAGCCCTGGCAAGTTTTTCTTTTTCCGTTTCCGACATTTCTTTAGGATTACAAGTCACTCCGCCTTTAGCGCCGCCAAGAGGAATATCCACAACGGCTGTTTTCCAGGTCATCCACGCAGCGAGTGCACGAACCGTATCAATCGTCTCGTCAGGATGCCAGCGTAAACCACCTTTCGTTGGTCCTCTTGAATTGTTATATTGTACCCTATATCCATGAAATACCTTAACAGTGCCATCATCCATCCTTACCGGCAATGTTACTTTGAATTCTCTCATCGGCCATCGTAAAAATTCTTGCGTGCCCTTGTCCAACCCCAATCTTTCTGCTGCTTCATCTAGTTGTTTTTGAGCAATTGCAAAGGGATTTAAAGTTTCTCCACTTGACATTTTCTTTATCCTTTCGTAAAGAGACCCTACTTTTTATTGACTACATAATGAATCTATATCCTTTGAACCCAGGTTCAAGAAAATTCAACATACTACGATTTGTGTTGTAATTATAATATATTATACCTTTGAATTATTGGATTTAAGGCTGAATTCATGATACTTTTTTTTAAGTTCAATTTTCAAAAAACTAATGAGTATTGATTGGAGAACCCTGGTGGGTAGATTGCTTTTAAGGTCTCTTTCGTTTTTCTGCAGCGCTCTTTTGGCTAGTTCAGTTTTCGGCCTTGAACGCAAATACCAACCGGTAATTCTAACCGGAAACCATTTTGTTGAAATGATCGGGATACCCATTGACAACCTGGTACTAATGAATTACAAAAGCGCTTCAAACAGTTGGCATGGTATTCCGTTTCAAATTGATCAAATCACAGACGGATCTTATTTTGGGTTTCATTCAGGTATTCTCTCGGAGCCGGATGAATTGGTTTTTTTAGCAAAAGATTTAGCGGATGAAGCGCCGGATTCCAGCTGGCCAAATTTAAATAATACGACGATAGCCGGACGTTATAAAATCGAGATGGAAGATCCATTAACAAATAGTAATGAAGAAAAAGGGGTGATATATTTAGTTTTAGTATTGGATCCCCTTTCACTCTCAATCCAGGATTTCGTATCGCCTGACCAGACCAATGACAGAATCGTCTCACGGTTTTTTGAAATGGGATTCAACCAAGACAACGGCTTGCCTGAGGATTTGCAGATCACCCAGGATAATGGCGGAGACAACCTGGATTTTCTGGATCGACTTAAAATACATATCGCCGGCCAAGTCAATCTTGCTGGGTTTGGAAATATTCCCATTAATCTTGATGAGGAATCCGGGATTGTGAAATTTGATAGTTCAGGTTTCGAAAATCCCAGGTATTTGGACGGACCGGTTCGCGTCATTCGCGATCTTTTCATCACATTGCAAATCCCATTAGGAGGATTTGGCAATATTCCCTTGCCAGGGATTTTTGGATTCAGAATGCAATTTTTCCCCTATTCAATGGTGATCAAATTAGAAAACCTGGATTTCAGTATTTTATCCGATTTAAACGGACAGTTAAATTCAATCCGCGTTTCATTCGATCATAATATCCATGCTACCGGTATGACTTTTTTGAATGCATCCAATACATTAACCATTGACGGCAATGTGGATAGTAACGTTGATTTATCTCTTTCTGTGCCTGGATTTAACTGGAATATGGCAACCGGTAATCCGGGTAGCATTTTTACGAATATCTTTGTTCCTGCTTTAGGTGATGAACAGCTTCTCTATTACCACGATGATAAAAATGGCGGCAGTGCTGACGAAACTGATGATAGCGGGGATGGCGTTTCTTATGGAGATGCAGGTTTTATGGCTCGGGGGTCTATTACTTCTGGTTCATTCGATTTATTTTCAACTTCATATTTTCTGCCCGCAAATCAAACCAGAATGCAAGCTGAGCAACTTTTTGCCTGGGAACAAAATCCACTTCAGCTTACACAAACCGTTTATGAAACCCAAACAACCGATGTAACAAATGAGCCTATTCCGGTTCGGTTTTTTTTATTGAAGGTCTACCCCAATCCTTATTTATTGCGGGACAGCACCGCGCTAACGCTGCAATTCAGTTTGATCGAAAGAGATGAAATAACTCTATCATTGGTGAATGCCTTAGGACAGATCATCGCACAAAAGGAATCCAAGTCTCTTTCTATCGGCAAGCACCAAATAGATTGGGATCTTCGGCAACTCACTGAAATTAGTCTTCCAACAGGTTTATATTGGATTGTGGCCCAGGGACAATCTTCCAGGCAGACTCAAAAGATACTCCTTTTGCGGTGAGTTTTCTTTCAAAATCTAAAACCATTTTTTGAATTTGATAAAGCTTATCAGGAACTGTTTACTTATAACGAGAGTTTCTTTTTCAAAATCTAAACCGAAATCCCGTTATTAACACGAAGGAGATAAATTGACACAATCCCGGAAAACCTATTTTTCAATTTTTATTTTCCTCTTCGTGTCCTTTGTGCTAAATATTCAGTGCAGTGTCGATCACGGCCTAAATCCCTTACAAGGGAGGATCAAAGGCAAGATCATATTTCAAAACCGTACTAACGATGTGCTCAACAAAACCGATGAAATTCGAGTTGCTGTGGCCAAATCTTTTCCACCGACTGAATTTACGGAATTAATAACAACCGGTCCCTTGCCCAAATGGGAAGGGGATACCATCCATTACGAGCTGGTTGTTCCATTTGGCACATACAATATTCTTGGCGTTGTTTGGAAGGGTAAATCGGCTCCCTGGAATCTTTCCGATATCCTGGGTTATTACCGTGAAGGTTTGGATTTGCTGCCGACTCCCATTGAAGTGACAAAGGAAAAGCCAACCGTTGAACCAATCGATCTTTATGCTGATTTCAAACTCGTTATTCGGGAAGCCCTGGTTACAGGAACGATTTTTTATGAAGGCGACTGGCCTGAAGAGACGGAAATTACCGGAATAGGCGCCTTTAAAGAACCGCCAAATCCAAACAACATTTTTTCGCTTCTAAGCGTCTCATCAGCAAAAATTGGCATCCCGATTTTCGTTTCATCTTACAATTACAATTTACCCATTGGCGCCGGTGTTTATAAATACATCGGGTTATTTTGGAAAGCAAAGAATAAACCGTTCACCGACCTCCGTTACCTGGGTTTTTATGCAGATCCGGGTTCCCCGGATTTGCCTGGAACAATTACTGTCGCCAAAGGAGATACGCTTCGCAATATTGATATGAATATCAATTTTAACACCATAGAATTTTGATGGAAAAATTAAATCTAAAAACAATCGTTTTCTCTTGCTGTTTTTTAATGCTGGCTACCACCTTTGCTTTTGCCCAAGGTACCATCCAGGGTAAAGTGATCTCCAATAAGGATGGAAAACCATTAGCCTCAGTGAATGTTTTTATCGAAAACAGTACACTAGGAGTGACAACAGATGGCAAAGGATTGTTTACGATTTTTAATGTTCCTGCGGGCGTCTGGAGTTTGAAGGCTTCGTTCATTGGTTTTCAAAGTGGACAGAGTGCCATTGAAGTAGAACAGGATCAGGTCATTTCTGTAGAATTTGTATTACAAGAAGATATCCTGGAAATGAACCCGGTGGTTGTCATCGCGAGCAAAAAGGAACAGGATCTCCTTCTAGCACCTGTGAGTGTTGGTGTGATTACAGCCAGGGAAATCGCACAAAAAGCGATTTACTCGATTAATGATGCGTTAACCTATGTGCCTGGAACCGTCTTCATTGGCAACCAGGTCAATATTCGCAATTCATCCGGTTTTATGTATGGCGCCGGCACCCGAATCCTGGCACTGATAGACGGCATTCCCATCAACGCCAGCGATACCGGTGAAATCAATTGGGATTTAATTCCCTTAATCGATGTTGATCACATCGAAGTGATTAAAGGCGCAGGATCGTTTCTTTATGGCGCTAATGCCCTGGGCGGCGTCATTAATATCATTACGAAAAAACCAAGTCAAAAAGGAAAACTAATCATTCAAACGTCGGCAGGAATTTATGATGATCCCTATCATAAAGAATGGCGATGGACGGACCGCACCCGGCACTTTAACAGGCAGGATATCAGCTATTCGAAGCAATTCGGGAAAATTGGCTTGCAGGTCTCACTAAGGCGAGATGAAAATACCGGCTACAAAGAAAACGGATACCACCATCGTGTGATCGGCTCGGCGAAAATCCACTATGCATTTAATTCGAATTCCAATCTAACAATTTATGGTTCGCTAATGCGTGATCGCCGCGGTGAATTTATCATGTGGAAAGATCAAGCAAACGTTTTATTGACACCAAATGAAGATGCCGCGACAGAACTGGCTAAAATTAACCAGGGGCAGTTTTATGTAATCTTTCAACATACCCACTCAGCAAAACTCTCCAGCAAAATTCGATTTTCCCTGAATGAATTATTACTGGGTAATAAATTCGACAAACCGGACGAATTCTTCCCGGCGATTGGACCCGGAATGGAATGGTCGGGAATTTGGATCCCGTCGAAGAACCACACGATTACGGCGGGGTTGGAATACAAAGCGGATAAAGCACATATCATCCATATCGGAAAACACGAAGCTTACACCATAGGACCTTACATTCAACACGAATTCATACCAATCACCGCACTGACTGTTACTTCAGGCTTCCGCTATGATTATTATCAACTCGACGATCGTCCGGCCGAAAAAACATTTTCACCAAGGATTGGACTTAATTATTTGGTCAATCCCGACTGGTCGTTGCGCGCTTCAGCTGGTAAAGGATTCAGGCCACCGGCCATTATTGAGCGTTTTCTCAATCTGAGTTATGCCGGTTTCGAATTGCTCCCCAACCCGGAACTAAAGTCAGAGCGTGCCTGGTCATTTGAACTTGGCAGCCGCTTCCATCTAACCAATACTTGGGTTGGTGATATTGCAGTTTTTCAAAATGATTATTGGGATTTGATCGAGCCAACAATCGATATTACCTCAAACTCGGTGCAGTTTCTGAATATCGCCAGGCCGCGGATCCAAGGTATAGAACTATCCAGTAAACTGTCATTTTGGAATAACCACATTGGTTTAGATGCAAGTGCAACCATCATGGACCATGAAGATTTGACAACAGGAAAATATTTATTCTATCGGCCGCGGAAAATCCTGAAGTTCATCCCTTCATTTAAGTGGGGTAATTTCGATGTTCAGCTCGAGTACCAATACATGAGTCGATCCGACCGGGTACAGGTCTTTCCCCTGGATGATCGTGTTCCCATGCGTCTATGGAATATGAAAATGAATTATCAATGGGATTTCATTCGCTTTACCGGCGGGATTCATAACCTGTTCAACTACAATTATACAACCCGTGAGCGCTTTTTAGAACCGATTCGGAATGTGAGGTTGGGATTTCAGCTTGAGTTGTGATATGTAAATAATCAAAAAAAGGCCTTTTATTTTCTGATTCCCAAATAATAAAATCAGCGTAATCTTAAAATCCGGTGAATCAGTAGTTTAGACTCTATTTTTCACCAACACTCTCCCCGGTAACCTCCCTGTATGCTCTCCCTCAAAAATCACAAACTCGCCATTCACCATTACATAAGGAATGCCGATTGGATATTGCTTAGGATTTTCGAATGTCGCCTGGTCTGCGACAGTGTCCGGATCGAAAATGACTAAATCAGCAAAGGCGCCTACTTTCAGAAAACCGCGATCTATTATTCCTAACATTGAAGCGGGAAACGAAGTCATTTTACGAATGGCTTCTTCAAGAGGGAAAAGCTTTTCGTCGCGTGCGTATTTGCCGAGAATTCTCGGGAAAGCACCAAAATTCCTCGGATGTGGATGTCCGGAGCTCAAAGGACCTTCGATCGATCTGGCGCTGCCATCGGAAGCGATTGCAACCAAAGGATGTTTAAGGATCTTTTGTGTGTTCTCTTCACTCATGCCAAATCCACACATTCCAACACGATTTTCTTCTTCTACTATTAAATCTCGCGTGCATTCGAAGATGTTTTCACCCATCTTTTGCGCGATCTCGGTCATGCGTTTGCCCAGCATCCAAAGATTCTTTTCCAATTGCACACTGCTGATCATCACCGCTTGCCAATTTCCAAGCCGGTCGATTTTATTCTGTATATCCACCCGAATTTTTTTGAATTGTTCCTCATCCTGCAAGCGTTCGAGAAATTTTTTTGTACCGCCCTCCCTGCTCCACAACGGAAACAACGAAGATAAACCTGTGCTGTAAGCTTCATAGGGGTAGCGATCCGCTGCGATTCTCATGCCGGAATTTCGGGCATCTTCCAGCATCTGCAGTATTTTGTCTGCCCGATGCCAATTCCGCTGACCCTGTGCTTTTAGATGAGAGACCTGCAATCCGGTTCCGGCGGACCTGGCAATGGTTATGGCTTCCTGCAAAGCCTCTTCGACTTCATCGTCTTCGTTGCGCATGTGTGTGGCATACAAAGGCGCCTTTTTTTTGAACACCGCACAAACCCGGGCGATTTCATCTGCGTTAGCGAAGCTTCCTGGTGTGTATTCCAACCCGGATGAGATACCCCAGATACCCTGATCGATGCATTCCAGGGCGATCCGCCGCATCTCTTTAACTTCATCTTCAGTAGCGGGTCTGTCATTCAAACCAACGACATAACCACGCAGGGTACCCTGGCCCAACATTGTCATCCAGTTTACTGCTGTTCCGCCTTGCTGCAATTGCTTGTAAAAGCCGTTAAAATCGGTCCAGGTGATGGGAACACCATAATCAGATATGGACCTTTCATGTTGTTTCTGCCGATCCTCCTCTTTTAACGGCGCCACTGAACTGCCATCTTGACCTACCATTTCCGTGGTAACGCCTTGCCGAATTTTGCTTTGAGCTTTGGGATCGATGAGTAATTCGTTATCCGTATGAGAATGAATATCGATAAACCCGGGAGCCAGGGCATAACCGCTTGCAGACAGAAGAGTTGCAGCGCTTCGTCCTGACAATTGTCCCATTGCCGAAATCTTGCCATTCTTGATGCCGATATCCATTTCGATCGAAGGATTCCCTAATCCATCAAAAACAAAAGCGTCTTTGATAATAGTATCGAATTCTTTTTTTGAGTTACATCCCCCGATGTGGAAAAAACCAAATCCTATTGTCAAACCACCAATACCCATACCGGATTTTTTGATAAACTCACGGCGGGAAGTATTGTTTTGAATATTCATTATAATTTAAAGAAATAAAATGATTAGCTAAAGTCAATGTCACTTTGGCTGCGAATAGGATGAAAAAATATTAACGATGGAAGAAGAATTCTAAGTCACTTTGTCATTAATTAGTGTCTGAACGAAAAGCACCCATTCTGTCATTCCCGCATGCTTACCCGTTAAAAACGTACGGCACAAGTTTAGCGGGAATCTACCTGCTTGAAACGATTAGATTCCGGCTCAAGCTTGTCCCTGGGTTTTATGATCAGAATTTGACACGTTATTTTGCAATCATTCCACTTAGTGGTCTGTTTCATAAATTAGGTGACGTATTTTTAAACGGAGCTATAAGCTGTAGTAATTTGTTTATCTCAATTACCCCTCCTAACCTCCCCTTATCAAGGGGAGGAATTTCCCCTCCTTGT